>NZ_JBFAGS010000010.1:0-225528 GCF_040653835.1 Micromonospora sp. NPDC050980
GAATGACGGTGGCCGCCCGGCCGTTACACCCGGTCCCGGCGCCGCGACGAGGCCCCTGCCCCGCGAGCGTCGGACACCCGGCACACCTCGCGTCGCGGACCCCCCGGGCCCTCCGCGACCACGCCGGGCCCCCCGAAGTCTTGTGCGCCTGACGGTGCCCGCGCCCGCCCCCGCGGGTGTGTCGACCCCCGAATGGAGCCCCCTGATGAACACGATCCTGCGTAAGAGCATCCTGGGTGTCGCTGGTCTGGCCTTCACCGGTGGCGTGTTCGCCGGTCCGATCGCCGCGCACGCCGAGCCCGTGCACGCCGCCGGTAAGCCGGTCACGGCCGCCGCGGTGCAGGGCGCGCAGTCGCGCATCGACCTGAACGACGAGCAGACCGCGAACGTCGAGGCGATCATCGCCGCGACGAAGAAGGCCGGCCTGCCCGAGCGGGCCGCGGTCATCTCGATCGCCACCAGCCTGCAGGAGTCGAAGCTGGAGAACCTGGGCCACCTCGGCGACCGCAACGACCACGACTCGCTGGGCCTGTTCCAGCAGCGCCCGTCGAGCGGCTGGGGCACCCCGGAGCAGATCACCGACCCCGAACACTCCACCCTCGCCTTCCTCAAGGGGCTGAAGCAGGTCGACGGCTGGCAGGACATGCCCCTGACCGACGCCGCGCAGACCGTGCAGGTCTCCGCCTACCCCGACGCCTACGCCCAGTGGGAGCAGCAGGCCACCGACCTCGTCCACCAGCACTGGAACAAGTAAGCAGACACACCGAAGGCCGGCACCCCAGCAAAGGGGTGCCGGCCTTCGACGTGTCGGTCGTCCGGCACCCCCGCTACAGGGTGCCGCCCAGGCGCGTCAACGCCGCATTCAGGTTGGTCAGGTCGTTCTGCTGGGTGTTCTTCATGACCTGGGCGACCGCCAGCACGTCGTCGTCGTGCCCTTCGGCCAGGATCCCGTCGATCATGTGCACCCCGCCGATGTGGTGACGGATCATCAACTGGAGGAACAGCACGTCGAAGTCCCGGCCGCTGGCGGCCCGGAGCTTCGCCATCTCGTCGGCGGTGGCCATGCCCGGCATCAGGCCGTCCTTCACCAACTCGGCGCCGCCCGGCATCCACGCCATCGGGGCCCGCTCGCCGGTCGGGTCCAGATTCCAGGAGCGCAGCCAGGTCTGCATGGTGCCGATCTCGCCCTGCTGCCCGGTGGCGATGTCCACGCCGACCTGGCGCACCTCCGCGTCCTGACCCTGGCGGAACGCCATCAGCCCCATGGCCACCGCCTGGTTGTGGTGGGCGGTCATGTCCCGGGCGAACCCGGCCTCGGCCGAGTTGTCGCCCGGACGGGTCAGCGCGGGGGTGAGCAGGCCGCCCGCGTACCCGAGGAGCAGCCCGACCACGACGGCGGCGGCCACGGCCAGCAGGCCGTAGCGGCGCACCGCCGGCCGGCCGCCCCCGTCGGCGGCCGGCGTCTCGTCGGCGGACGCGCTGTCGGTGGTCACCGGAGCGGTCATCGCGGCGTCCTCACTGGGTCGGCTGCTCGGGCATGTTGTTCGCCAGGTTGTCGCGCGGGGTGGTGCCGGTGGCGGTCACGCCCTGGTCGCAGAGCGCGTTCGGGCCCTCGATCGACGCGTTCACCCGCAGCGTCTTGATGAAGTCGTCGATCCGGCCGTCGTCGGCGTCGTCGACCTTGAGCTGGTAGCCCCACGCCTGCAGCGAGATCGGCTTGTCCAGCCCCTCGTACGGGCTGAGCATCAGCTTCTCCTTGCCCTGCACCTTGCTCTTGAGCTTCGCCACCTGGTCGGCGGGCAGGTCGGGTCGGTAGGTGATCCAGACGGTGCCGTGCTCCAGGCTGTGCACCGCGTGCTCGTTGGCGATCGGGGCGTTGTAGACGTCGCCCATGCAGTTCTGCCAGGCCTGGTTGTGCGGGCCGGCGACCGGCGGCAACACGTCGTACTTGATCGTGCCGGGCTGGTGGTTGCCGCCCTTGACCAGGTCCTTGTCCTTCTTGCGGAAGTCGACGATGCCGTTGATCGCGTCCGCCCGCTTCTGCCACGGCTGAGCGCCCTGGTAGACCGACCAGGCGCCAATGCCGATGATGGCGACGGCGAGCACGCCGACCGCGGCGAAGAGCGCGATCGGACCCCACGAGCGACCCTGGCTCACCTTCACCGGGGTCACCGGCTTGCGGCCCTTGCCCCCGGCGCCCGGCCGTGGCGCGCCCTTGCCGCCGGTGGGCTTGCCGGCACCGGCCTTGGCGGCGGGCTTGTCCGCAGCCGCGGGCCGGCCGGCGGCCGGCTTCTTGCCGGTGCTGACCACGGTGGGACGGCGTTCCGGGCCGCCCGGGGTGCTGATGCTCATCGTGCCTCGTCAGGTCGGTCGGTCAGGGGAGCGCGGGTCCCGTTCACATGCTGGGTCGCCGCCGCGGTGCCCGAGTCTACCCCCGATAACATGGTTCGGTGACTCCCGCAGAACTCGCCGAGGTCGTCCTCGCCGCAGCCCACGCCGTCCTCGACGAACGGGGTCTGGACCGCGCCGCGCTGCCCGCGCAGACCACCGTCGAGCGACCCCGCAACCCCGATCACGGCGACTACGCCTCCACGCTGGCGCTCCAGCTCAGCAAGAAGATCGGGGTGCCCCCGCGGGAGCTGGCCGGCGCGCTGGCCGAGCAACTCGGCAAGGCGCCGGGGGTCAAGTCGGTGGAGATCGCCGGCCCGGGCTTCCTGAACATCCGGCTCGACGCCGCCGCCGCCGGTCAGCTCGCCAAGGTCATCGTCGAGGCGGGCCCGGCGTACGGGCGCAGCGACACCCTGGCCGGGCAGCGGATCAACCTGGAGTTCGTCTCGGCGAACCCGACCGGCCCGGTGCACATCGGCGGCGTCCGCTGGGCGGCCGTCGGCGACGCGCTCAGCCGCCTGCTCCGCGCCACCGGGGCCGACGTGGGCACGGAATACTACTTCAACGACGCCGGTTCCCAGATCGACCGGTTCGCCCGCTCCCTGCTGGCCGCCGCGAAGGGCGAGCCCGCGCCGGAGGACGGCTACGGCGGCGCCTACGTCGCGGAGATCGCCACCGAGGTCGTCGCCCGCCGGCCCGAGGTGCGCGAGCTGGACGACGCCGCCGCGCAGGAGGTCTTCCGGGTCGAGGGCGTCCAGCTCATGTTCGCCGAGATCAAGTCATCGCTGCGCGACTTCGGCGTCGAGTTCGACACCTACTTCAACGAGAAGGACCTGCACGACCGGGGCGAGCTGGAGGCGGCGCTGACCCGGCTGCGCGAGCAGGGGCACGTCTTCGAGTCCGAGGACGCGACCTGGCTGCGCACCACCGACTTCGGCGACGACAAGGACCGGGTGCTGCGCAAGTCCAACGGCGAGTGGACCTACTTCGCCGCCGACTGCGCCTACTACCTGGACAAGCGGGAGCGCGGCTTCGAGCGCGTGGTGATCATGCTGGGCGCCGACCACCACGGCTACCTCGGCCGGATGAAGGCGATGGCCGCCTGCTTCGGCGACGACCCGGCGCGCACCCTGGAGATCCTCATCGGCCAGCTGGTCAACCTGGTCCGCGACGGCGCCCCGGTGCGGATGAGCAAGCGGGCCGGCACCGTGGTCACCCTGGAGGACCTGGTCGACGCGATCGGCGTGGACGCCGCCCGCTACGCGTTGGCCCGCTACTCCAGCGACTCGCCGATCGACATCGACGTGGAGCTGTGGACCCGGGCCACCCGCGACAACCCGGTCTACTACGTCCAGTACGTGGCCGCCCGCACCGCGAGCGTCAACCGCAACGCCGCCGAGGTGGGACTGACCCGGGGCGACGCCGCCGACTTCCGCGCCGAGCTGCTCGACCACGAGAAGGAGAACGAGCTGCTCAAGGCGCTGGCCGAGTTCCCCGACGTGGTCGCCTCGGCGGCCGAGCTGCGCGGGCCGCACCACGTCGCCCGCTATCTGGAACGGCTGTCCGCCGCCTACCACCGGTTCTACGACAACTGCCGGATCCTGCCGCGCGGCGACGAGGAGGTCACCGACCGGCACCGGGCCCGGCTCTGGCTCAACGACGCCACCCGGGTCGTCATCGCCAACGGCCTGCGCCTGGTCGGCGTCTCGGCCCCGGAGAGGATGTGACCCCCGATGCGCGCGCATGAGGCCGGCGCCCTGCACGGCGACATCGGCAACCGGGGGCCCGCCTGGCTGCGTACCCCGGTCGACGTCAACTCCCTGGTGCCGCGACTGTGGCCGCGCCACGTGGCACGCGGCCCGGCCGGCGCGCTGACCGTGGCCGGGCTGGACGTCCGCGACCTGGCCGCCGAGTTCGGCACCCCGGCCTACCTGCTGGACGAGGACGACCTGCGCGGCCGTTGCCGCGAGTTCCGGGCCGCCTTTGCAGACGCGGACGTCTACTACGCCGGCAAGGCGTTCCTCTGCCGGGCCGTGGTCCGCATGATCGCCGAGGAGGGCATGTTCCTCGACGTCTGCACCGGCGGTGAGCTGGCCACCGCGCTGTCCGCCGGAATGCCCCCGGAGCGGATCGGCTTCCACGGCAACAACAAGTCGATGGCCGAGCTGACCCGGGCGGTGGACGCCGGGGTGGGCCGGATCATCGTCGACTCGTCCACCGAGATCGACCAGCTCACCGCGCTGGCCCGGGAGCGGGGGGTACGCCCCCGGGTGCTGCTCCGGGTCACCGTCGGGGTGGAGGCGCACACCCACGAGTTCATCGCCACCGCCCACGAGGACCAGAAGTTCGGCTTCTCGCTGGCCGGCGGCACGGCCGCCGCGGCGGCGTTCCGGATCCTCGACGAGGACGTGCTGGAGCTGCGCGGGCTGCACTCGCACATCGGCTCGCAGATCTTCGACGCCAGCGGCTTCGAGGTCTCCGCCCGCCGGGTGCTCGCCCTGCAGGCGCAGATCCGTGACGCCCGCGGCGTGGAGCTGCCCGAGCTGGACCTGGGCGGCGGCTTCGGCATCGCGTACACCACCCAGGACGACCCGGCCTCGCCGCACGACCTGGCCAAGCGACTCCGCAGGATCGTCGACGGCGAGTGCGCGGCGGAGAACCTGGCCGTGCCGCACCTCTCCGTCGAGCCCGGCCGGGCGATCGTCGGCCCGGCCGTGTTCACGCTCTACCAGGTCGGCACCGTCAAGGACCTGGACGGCCTGCGGACCTACGTGAGCGTCGACGGCGGGATGAGTGACAACATCCGCACCGCGCTCTACGACGCCTCCTACTCGGCCACCGTGGCCAACCGCTCGTCCGCGGCCCCGCCGTTGCTCGCCCGGGTGGTGGGAAAGCACTGTGAGTCCGGGGACATCGTGGTGAAGGATGAATTCCTGCCCGCCGACGTGCAGCCCGGAGATCTTGTCGCGGTGCCCGGCACCGGGGCCTACTGCCGGAGCATGGCCAGCAACTACAACCATGTGCCGCGCCCCCCGGTCGTCGCCGTCCGTGACGGTTCGGCCCGGGTGATCGTTCGTCGGGAGACGGAAGACGACCTGCTCGCATTGGATGTCGGATGACCTCACCTGTTCGCTTGGCGTTGCTCGGCTGCGGCACGGTCGGCGGCGACGTGGTGCGCCTGCTGCACGAGCAGTCGGCCGACCTCGCCGCCCGGATCGGCGCGCCACTGGAGATCGCCGGCATCGCCGTTCGCCGGCTCGGCCGGGACCGCGGCGACCTGCCGGTCGACGAGAGCCTGTTCACCACCGACCCGCTGGGGCTGATCAAGCGGGACGACGTGGACGTGGTGGTGGAGGTGGTCGGCGGCATCGAGCCGGCCCGCGGCTGGCTGGTCGAGGCGCTGCGCGCCGGCAAGAGCGTGGTCACCGCCAACAAGGCGCTGCTCGCCGAGGACGGCGCCGCGCTGCACGACGCCGCCGCCGAGGGCGGCGCCGACCTCTACTACGAGGCGAGCGTCGCCGGGGCCATCCCGCTGCTGCGCCCGCTGCGCGAGTCGCTGCACGGCGACCGGATCACCCGGGTCACCGGCATCGTCAACGGCACCACCAACTTCATCCTCTCCGCCATGGACGCGACGGGCGCCGGCTTCGCCGAGGCGCTGGAGGAGGCCACCGAGCTGGGCTACGCGGAGGCCGACCCGACGGCCGACGTGGAGGGTTTCGACGCCGCCGCCAAGGCGGCCATCCTCGCCTCGCTGGCGTTCCACACCCGGGTCACCGCCGCCGACGTGCACCGCGAGGGCATCACCGAGGTGACCGCCGCCGACGTGGCCAGCGCCAAGGCGATGGGCTGCACGATCAAGCTGCTCTGCATCGCCGCCCGGGGCGTCGACGCGGCCGGGCACGAGACCGTCAACGTGCGGGTGCACCCCGCGATGATCCCGCTGACCCACCCGCTCGCCCGCGTCGGCGACGCGTTCAACGCGGTCTTCGTCGAGGCCGACGCCGCCGGGCAGCTCATGTTCTACGGCCGGGGCGCGGGCGGCGCGCCCACCGCCAGCGCCGTCCTCGGCGACGTGGTCGCGGTCGCCCGCAACCGCATCGCCGGGGTGCGTCAGGCCAGCGAGTCGGCGTACGCGGACCTGCCGGTGCGGCCGATGGGGGAGGCGCTCACCCGCTACCACATCAGCCTCGACGTGGCCGACCGGCCGGGCGTGCTGGCATCGGTGGCCGGGGTGTTCGCCCGGCACGAGGTCTCCATCGCCACCGTGCGACAGGGCCCCGCGGGCGGCGACGCCGAGCTGGTCATCGTCACCCACGTCGCGCCGGACGCCGCGCTCGCGGCCACCGTGCGGGAGCTGCGCGGGCTGGACACCGTCCGCTCGGTCACCAGCGTGTTGCGGGTCGAGGGCGGCGCGTAACCCCGCCGTCCCGCCTGATGGTTAGGGCAGGGTGTGGCGCAGGCCGTCGGGGCAGGCTGGGCCACGCTGGTGGCAGGACCCGTGACCGGGACGACGGAGGCGAGGCGCGACATGTGGCGAGGGCTGATCGAGGCGTACCGGGACCGGCTGCCGATCACCGCCGCCACTCCCGTCGTGACCCTGCACGAGGGGAACACGCCGCTGCTGCCGGCGCCGGTGCTCTCCGCCCGGGTCGGCGCCGACGTGTGGCTCAAGGTCGAGGGCGCGAACCCGACCGGCTCGTTCAAGGACCGGGGCATGACGGTCGCCGTCTCGAAGGCCGTCGAGGGCGGGGACAAGGCGATCATCTGTGCCTCCACCGGCAACACCAGCGCCTCGGCCGCCGCGTACGCGGCCCGCGCCGGGATCACCTGCGCGGTGCTCGTGCCGCAGGGCAAGATCGCGTTGGGCAAGTTGGCCCAGGCGCTCGTGCACGGCGCGAAGCTGCTCCAGGTGCAGGGCAACTTCGACGACTGTCTGGCACTGGCCGGCAAGCTCGCCCAGGACTTCCCGGTCGCGCTGGTCAACTCCGTCAACATCTACCGGCTGCACGGGCAGAAGACGGCGGCCTTCGAGATCGTCGAGGCGCTCGGCGACGCGCCCGACATCCACTGCCTGCCGGTCGGCAACGCCGGCAACATCTCCGCCTACTGGATGGGCTACTGCGAGGACCTGGGTGACGGCAACACCACGAAGACCCCCCGGATGTACGGCTTCCAGGCGGCCGGCGCGGCCCCGATCGTCACCGGCCAGATGGTGCCCGAGCCGTCCACCATCGCCACCGCCATCCGGATCGGCAACCCGGCGAGCTGGACCAAGGCCATCGACGCGCGGGACGCCTCCGAGGGGCTGATCTCCGCGGTCACCGACCGGGAGATCCTGTCCGCCTACCGGCTGCTGGCCCGCGAGGTCGGGGTCTTCGTCGAGCTGGGCAGCGCGGCCAGCGTGGCCGGCCTGCTCCAACAAGCCGACCAGGGTAGGGTGCCGGCCGGGTCGCGGGTGGTGTGCACCGTCACCGGGCACGGCCTGAAGGACCCGGAGTGGGCGATCTCGACGGCTCCCGCACCGCTCACCATCGCCAACGACGCGATCGCCGCGGCGCGCGCCCTCGACCTGGCCTGACCGGTCCCGGTCCCGGCCTGGCGCGGGCGGCCGGGCCGGCAGTGGCGGCCCGGGGCGCGCGGTGCGGGCCGGGACCGGCAGGGGCGGCCGGGGACAGCCGGGGCTCGGGTTCTTGTCGAGGTCCTGGCGACAGGGAGGGCGGGAAGCCCGGGGCGGCTGCGGGGCGCGTGGACAGGTGCGGCAGACTCAGGACACCCCGCAGACCCCTCGTCAGGAGTGACCAACGCCCATGTCGTTGCTCGCCAGATTCAGCCTTGCCAATCGGGGCCTGATCGCCCTGATCGCGTTGGTGACCGCGGCGTTCGGCGCGTTCGCCGTGCCGTCGCTCAAGCAGCAACTGCTGCCGTCGCTGGAGTTCCCCGCCGCGTTCATCGTGGCGCCCTATCCGGGCGCCGCACCGGAGATCGTCGAGTCGCAGGTCGCCGAGCCGATCGAAAACAGCCTCCAGGGCATCCCCGGGCTGGAGAAGGTCACCTCCACCTCCCGTGAGGGAGCGGTCACCGTCCAGGTGCAGTACGAGTTCGGCACCGACCTGGACGACGTGGTCAACAAGATGGAGACCGCGCTCAACCGCGCCCAGCTCCCCGAGGGCGTCGACCCGCAGGTGATTGCCGGCAGCACGGACGACCTGCCCGCCGTGGTGGTGGCCGCGACCGGCGACGGCGACGAGCGGGCGCTGGCCGAGAAGCTGCGCGCCACTGTGGTGCCGGAGCTGGAGGGGCTGGACGGGGTCCGCTCGGTGGACGTCACCGGTGCCCGCGACCAGGTGGTGGCGATCACGCCGGACCCGGCGAAGCTGGCCGCCGCCCGGGTGGCGCCGACCGCCATCGCGCAGGCGCTGAAGACGAACGGGGTGGCGGTGCCGGCGGGCGCGCTGGCCGACGGCGACCGGTCCCTGCCGGTGCAGGTCGGCACTGCGATCCGCACCGTGGACGACCTGCGCGGCATCGTGCTCACCACGGCGCCCGCCACGCCGGTGCGCCTCGGTGACGTGGCCCGGGTGGAGCAACAGCTCGCCCCCGCGACGTCGTTCACCCGCACCAACGGCAAGCCGAGCCTCGGCATCGCGGTCACCGCGAGCCCGGACGGCAACGCGGTCGGCATCTCGCACGACATCCGGGACCGGCTGGACGACCTGGAGGCCGCCTCCGGCGCGGAGCTGACCGTGGTCTTCGACCAGGCCCCGTTCGTCGAGCGGTCCATCGAGAGCCTCACCACCGAGGGCCTGCTCGGCCTGCTGATGGCGGTGGTGGTGATCCTGGTGTTCCTGCTCTCGGTCCGTTCGACGGTGGTCACCGCGGTCTCCATCCCGCTGTCGGTGCTGGTCGCGTTGATCGTGCTCTGGGCCGGCGACTACTCGCTGAACCTGCTCACGCTCGGCGCGCTGACCATCGCGGTCGGCCGGGTGGTCGACGACTCGATCGTGGTGCTGGAGAACATCAAACGGCACCTGGAGTACGGCGAGCCGAAGGGCGAGGCGATCCTGACCGCGGTCCGTGAGGTGGCCGGCGCGGTGACCGCCTCCACCCTCACCACGGTCGCCGTGTTCGCGCCGATCGCCCTGGTGGGCGGCTTCGTCGGGCAGCTCTTCGCGCCGTTCGCGATCACCGTGACGGTGGCCCTGCTGGCCTCGCTGCTGGTGTCGCTGACCGTCATCCCGGTGCTGGCCTACTGGTTCTTGCGGCCCCGGCGGCGCGCGGACGACGACGCCGCCCGCCACGCGGCCGAGAAGAAGGAACTGCGCAGCCCGTTGCAGCGGGCGTACCTGCCGGTGATCGGGTTCGCCACCCGGTCGCGCCGGAGCCGGTGGGCCACCGTGGCGCTCGGCCTGGTGGTGCTGCTGGGCACGTTCGGCCTGGCCCAGAAGCTGGAGACGAACTTCCTGGACGACTCCGGCCAGGACACGCTCGCCATCCGTCAGGAGATGCCGGCCGGCACCGGGCTCGCCGGCACCGACCGGGCCGCCGCCCGGGTCGAGGAGATCCTGCGGCGTACGCCGGGGGTCGAGACCTATCAGGTCAGCGCCGGTGGCGGGGACACCCCGTGGGACGGGGGCGGCGGCAGCAACAGCGCCTCCTGGTCGCTGGCGCTCTCCGACGACACCGACGCCGCCGCCGTGCGGCAGGAACTGCGCAAGGAGTTCGACGCGCTCGGCACGGAGGTCGGCGAGCTGACCTTCGGCGGCGGGCAGAACGCCTCCGCCAACCAGGTCGAGGTGGTGGTGCAGGCCGCCGACCAGGACACCCTGGCCCGGGCGGCGGAGGAGGTCCGGGCCGCGATGGCGGGCACGGCGGGCGTCGAGGACGTCACCTCCAGCCTGGCCACCCGGGTGCCCCGGGTGGAGGTGACGGTGGATCGGGTCGCCGCGGCTCGTGCCGGCCTCACCGAGGCGGCCGTCGGGCAACTCGTGGCGCAGACGTACCGTGGGGTGCCGCTCGGCCAGGTCACCCTGGACGGGACCGCGCAGGACGTGGTGCTGAGCACCGGGGCCCGGCCGCCGGCGACGGTGGCCGAGCTGCGGGCGCTGCGGGTGGGGCCGGTGACGCTGGACGCGATCGCCGACGTGGAACAGGTCGACGGCCCGCAGCAGGTGACCCGGATCGACGGTGCGCGCAGCGTCTCGGTGACCGGCACGGCGACCGGCTCGAACCTCGGCGCCACCACCCAGCAGCTCCAGCAGAAGCTCGACGCGTTGGACGTGCCGGGCGCCACGTACGTCATCGGCGGGGTGAGCGCCGACCAGGCGGACGCGTTCGCGGATCTCGGCCTGGCCGTGCTGGCCGCCATCGCGATCGTCTTCCTGATCATGGTGGCCACGTTCCGCAGCCTGACCCAGGCGCTGATCCTGCTGATCTCGGTGCCCTTCGCGGCGACCGGCGCGATCGCGCTGCTGCTGGCCACCGGGACGCCGTTGGGCGTACCGGCGCTGATCGGCGTGCTCATGCTGGTCGGCATCGTGGTGACAAACGCGATCGTGCTGCTCGATCTGATCAACCAGTACCGGGCGCGGGGCATGGGTGTCACCGAGGCGGTGGTCGAGGGCGGCCGGCGGCGGTTGCGGCCGATCCTGATGACCGCGGTCGCCACCGTGTTCGCGCTGCTGCCGATGGCGTTCGGCCTGACCGGTGAGGGTGGTTTCATCTCGAAGCCGCTGGCCGTCGTGGTGATCGGTGGTCTGCTCAGCTCGACGCTGCTGACGCTGGTCCTGGTGCCGACGCTCTACACGATGGTGGAGCACACCAAGGGGTCGCTGCGGGCCCGCCGGGACCGCCGCCGCGGCGCCCCGGCGCCCGTCGAGGCGACCGAGCCGGTCGAGCCGGTCGAGGCTTCGACGCCGGTGCCGGTCGGCGGCGGGGACGGCCCGGCCACGCCGCCGGCCCGCCCCTCCGGGGCGTTGATCGACGGCACGGACCAGTTCGAGGTGCTCCGCCTGCCGAAGAGCCGCCGTTCCCCCCTGCCCCCGACGGAGTGAAAGGAGTGGCCCCCGCAGCGGGCCGGTAGGGTGCCGGCGTGTCACCCACCTTCTCGGTCCTCGTCCGCAACCGCGACTTCCGGCACCTGTTCCTCGCCGAGCTGGTCGTCTTCGGCGCCGACTGGTTCGTCATGGTGCCGCTGCTGGTGCTCCTGCCGGACCTGACCGGCAGCGGGGTCTGGGGTGCGCTGGTGCTCGCCGTGGACACCGGCACCACCGCGCTGCTGTTGCCGTACGCCGGCACCATCGCCGACCGGTTCGACCGCCGCCGGGTCATGATGACGGCCAACGTGGCCGCGCTCGCCGGCGTCCTGCTGCTGCTCGGCGTCCGCTCCGGTCGTACGGCGTGGCTGGCGCTGGTAGCCATCGCGGTCGTGGCGGTGGCGAAGGCGTTCTACTCGCCGGCCGCCCAGGCCGCACTGCCCAATGTGGTCGACCCGGCGGACCTGGCGGCGGCCAACGCGGTCGCCGGCTCGGCCTGGGGCACGATGACCGTGGTCGGCGCCTCGCTGGGCGGCATCCTCAGCGCCGCTTCCGGGCCGTACGCCAGTTTCTGGGTGGCCGCCGCGGGGCTGGCCGGGGCGGCGGTGCTGGCCGCGCTGATCCGCCGGCCCCTCCAGGCGCCCCGCGATCCGGCGGCGGCCGTGCCGCGCACGCTGGCGGCGATCCGCGAGGCGCTCGGCTACATCGTCCACCGGCCGCGGGTGCTGGCGTTGGTCACGGTGAAGTCGGCGGTCGGCCTGGGCAACGGCGTGTTGACCGTCTTCCCGCTGCTCGCCGGCGTCTACGGCGTCGGCGCGGCCGGCGCCGGCCTGCTCTTCGCGGCCCGGGGCGCGGGGGCGCTGGTCGGCCCGATCCTGATGCGGCGGGTGCTCAGCAACCGGGCCTGGCTGCTCACCGGCCTCGCGCTGTCCATGTCGCTGTACGGCCTGGCGTACCTCGGCGCCTCGGCGGTGTCCTGGTTCCCGCTGGTGCTGGTCCTGGTGTTCCTGGCTCACCTGGGCGGCGGCAGCAACTGGGTGCTGTCCAACTACGCCCTGCAGGGCGAGGTGCCGGACCGGCTGCGCGGGCGGGTCTTCGCCACCGACATGATGTTGGCCACGCTGGCCATCGCGGTCAGCCAACTGGTGGTGGCGCTGGTGGTGGACCGGGTGGACGAGCGCAGCGTGCTGGCCGGGTGCGGCCTGGTCACCGTCGTCTACGCGATCGGCTGGCGCTTCGCCACCCGGCGTCTCTCCCTGACCGACCCGGCCGGTGCGCCGGCTCCCGGAGGGGCGGGCTGACCGGTGGGTTCCCAGGCTGCGGGCAGGTCCGGTGGGTGGTCGTAGCCAGGCCATAGCATGGGCCGGTGCCGACCACTCTCGCCTCCGCACCGGTCCGGGTCCGGGTGCCCGCGACCAGCGCCAACCTCGGCCCCGGCTTCGACGCACTCGGGCTGGCCCTCGGCCGGCACGACGATGTCACCGCCGAGGTGACCGACGGCGGCGTCCGGGTGGCGGTGACCGGCGAGGGTGCCGGTGAGCTGCCGTCGGACGACCGACACCTGGTGGTTACCGCCATGCGGGCCGCGTTCGACGTGCTCGGCGCGCAGCCCGCCGGCCTGGCACTGGAGTGCGTCAACCGGATCCCGCAGGCCCGCGGGCTCGGCTCGTCCTCGGCGGCGATCGTGGCCGGGGTGCTGGCGGCCCGCGCGCTGGTGGCCGACGGCGAGCAGCTGCTGGACGACGACGCGGCGCTGCGGCTGGCGGCGGAGCTGGAGGGGCATCCGGACAACGTGGCCCCCTGCCTGCTCGGCGGCTTCACCATCGCCTGGACGGAGCCGACCGGCGCTCGGGCGGTGTCGCTGCCGGTGGCGCCGGCCGTCCGTCCCACCGTCTTCGTGCCGGCCGAGCGGGGTCTGACCTCGGTGGCCCGGGCCGCGTTGCCGGCGACCGTGCCGCACGCCGACGCGGCGTCCAACGCCGGGCGGGCCGCCCTGCTGGTGCACGCGCTGACCGCCGACCCGGGCCTGTTGCTGCCGGCGACCGTCGATCGCCTGCACCAGGAGCAGCGGGCCCCGGGGATGCCCGGCACCACCAGACTGGTCGCTGAGCTGCGTGCGGTTGGTGTGGCCGCAGTGGTCAGCGGGGCGGGGCCGACGGTGCTGGCGCTCTCCGACGTGCCGGCCGGGTTCGAGGCGGGAACAGATTGGCACCGGTGGGAGTTGCCGACAGATGTCAGCGGAGCCCGGGTTTTCCGGGGTAGACTTTGACACGCCGAGCGGGACCCTGTTGCCGCAGGTCGGAAGAGTTGATTACGCTCTAGACCGAGCACAGCCGCGAAGCATGCGATCTTCCTGCGGTTCGGCGCACCCCCGAAGCTCTCGGCGGTCAGCCCGTCACCCCTGCCCAAGGCCCACGCCGCACCGCAGTTTCCACAGGTCGCCGCAGACGGCGAGACCTGCTCACCGATGGTGGTGAGTCGGGAGACCGCCGGGCTGCTGTGTCACAGACTCCCGCGACGCGTCCATGCGAGGCGGGTGCACCGAGGCCGCCCGGCCACCTGGTTCCACGACTCCGGGCAGTCCCGGCCTATCGAGGGAAGGAATCCATTGAGCGACACCACCGACGTGACGTCGGATGTTTCCAACGTCGCTGGCGATGCCACCACCGCGGCCCCCACGCGCCGTCGGCGTAGCGGTACCGGCCTGTCGGCGATGCTGCTGCCGGAGCTCCAGAGCCTGGCCGCGTCGCTCGGCATCTCCGGTACGGCTCGCATGCGCAAGGGCGAGCTGATCAGTGCGATCACCGAGCGGCAGGGCGGCGCCGCCGCCGGCACCCCTCGACCGCGGGCCGAGGTCGCGGCCGCGGCCGCTCCCGCCCGCGAGGAGGTGCACGCCGAGGTCCACCAGGAGCGGGCCGAGGGCGAGCGTCGCACCGCCGAGCCGGCGCCGGCCGCCGAGGTGACCGAGGGTCGTACCCGCAGCCGCCGCAGCCGGGCCACCGCCGCGACCGGAGAGGCGCGTCCGGCCGAGGCACGCGTCGAGGAGGCTCCCGCCGAGGCCGGCGACCGGGCCGAGCGCGGCGGCGGCGACCGGGCCGAGCGCGCCGACGACCGGGGCCGTGAGCGCGCCGATCGTGGCGAGCGTGCCGAGCGGGGCGACCGCAACGACCGTGGCGACCGCAACGACCGTGGCGACCGCAACGACCGTGGCGACCGCAACGACCGTGGCGACCGCAACGACCGTGGCGACCGTAACGACCGGGGCGAGCGTGCCGAGCGTAACGATCGGGGCGACCGCAACGATCGGGGCGACCGCAACGATCGGGGCGACCGTAACGAGCGTGCCGAGCGGGGCGACCGCAACGATCGCGGTGACCGCAACGATCGTGGCGAGCGTGCCGATCGGGGTGACCGCAACGACCGGGGCGACCGCAACGACCGGGGCGACCGCAACGACCGGGGTGACCGCAACGACCGTGGTCCGCGCGCCGATCGGGACAACGACGACGATGACGAGGGCGGCGGCCGGCGGGGCCGGCGCAGCCGGTTCCGGGACCGTCGGCGCGGGCGTGGCGAGCGCGGCGAGGGCGGCGACGGCGGCGGTGGCCGCGAGCCGCAGGTCGGCGACGACGACGTGCTCGTCCCGGTCGCCGGCATCATCGACGTGCTCGACAACTACGCATTCGTCCGGACCACCGGCTACCTGGCCGGGCCGAACGACGTGTACGTCTCGATGTCGCAGATCAAAAAGTACGGCCTGCGCCGCGGTGACGCCATCACCGGCGCCGTCCGTGCGGCCCGGGACGGCGAGCAGCGGCGCGACAAGTACAACCCGCTGGTCCGGCTGGACACCATCAACGGCATGGAGCCGGAGGAGGCGCGGCGCCGGCCGGAGTTCTACAAGCTCACCCCGCTCTACCCGCAGGAGCGGCTGCGGCTGGAGACCGAGCCGCACATCCTGACCACCCGGGTGATCGACCTGGTGATGCCGATCGGCAAGGGGCAGCGCGCCCTGATCGTGTCGCCGCCGAAGGCCGGCAAGACCATGGTGTTGCAGGCGATCGCGAACGCGATCACCCGCAACAACCCGGAGTGCCACCTGATGGTGGTGCTTGTCGACGAGCGGCCGGAAGAGGTCACCGACATGCAGCGGTCGGTGAAGGGCGAGGTCATCGCGGCCACGTTCGACCGTCCGCCGCAGGACCACACCACGATCGCCGAGCTGGCGATCGAGCGGGCGAAGCGTCTGGTCGAGTTGGGCCACGACGTGGTCGTGCTGCTCGACTCGGTGACCCGGCTCGGCCGGTCGTACAACCTGGCGGCGCCGGCCTCGGGCCGGATCATGTCGGGTGGTATCGACTCCACCGCGCTCTACCCGCCGAAGCGCTTCCTCGGCGCCGCCCGCAACATCGAGAACGGCGGCTCCCTGACCATCCTCGCCACCGCCCTGGTGGAAACCGGGTCCATGGCGGACACGGTCATCTTCGAGGAGTTCAAGGGCACCGGCAACGCCGAGCTGAAGCTGGACCGGAAGATCGCCGACAAGCGGGTCTTCCCGGCGATCGACATCAACCCCTCCGGTACGCGCAAGGAGGAGGTGCTGTTCGCGCCGGAGGAGCTGGCGATCATCCACAAGCTCCGCAAGGTGCTGCACTCGCTGGACTCGCAGGCGGCGCTCGACCTCCTGCTGGACCGGCTCAAGCAGTCCCGCACCAACATCGAGTTCCTGATGCAGATCGCGAAGTCCACTCCGGGCGAGTGAGCTGACGGATCGACGAGGGGCACGGCCGCCGGCCGTGCCCCTCGTTCGCGTACCGGGCTGCCGGCGGGGGTGACGTTTTTTAACTCATGACCGGGTGGACTGTCGTTCACGCGAATCCGCAGTCGATCCGCACGTCTCGCCGGTGTCCTGCTGCTGACGCCGCCCCCGCCTCCCGCCTCGTTGATCATGAAGTTTGGCTGCGACAAAACGGACAGGCATCCCCGTCAACCTCATGATCAACGGGCCGGGAGGCGCGGGTCCGGGCCGGTGGGGCCGGGGCCCGGGTTGGGGGAGGGGTGAGGAGTGGTGGGGCGGGGGGTGGGAATGCGGGGAGGTGGCCGGGCGTTGTGGCGGGCGGACCTGCTGTGCCGGCCGGTCGAAGCCCATGGCACACTGGTCAGTCGGCCACCGGTTCCGGTTCACGCCCGAACCCGTCGCGACGACGGGAGCACCGAGGGCGACCCGGCGACCACCCACGAAAGGACCGAGGCGACATGAAGCCCAACATCCACCCGGAGTACGTGACCACCGAGGTCCGCTGCTCCTGCGGCAACACGTTCACGACCCGCAGCACCGCCAAGGGCGGCGCCATCAGCGTCGAGACCTGCAGCGCCTGCCACCCGTTCTACACCGGTAAGCAGCGCGTGCTGGACACCGCCGGCCGGGTCGCGAAGTTCCAGCAGAAGTACGCCAAGGTTCAGGCCAAGAAGGCCAAGTAGCTCCGTCGACGACGCCCGTGTCCGGCTCCGTGCCGGGCGCGGGCGTTCGTCCATTTCCGCCGGTTTCATCCGAAGGAGCACCCGCAGCATGAGCAGTGAGCGCCTGGCCGCCCTCCTCGACGAGTACGCCGAACTGGAGAAGCGACTGGCCGACCCGGCCATCCACGCCGACCAGGGCACCGCCCGGCGGGTCGGTCGGCGGTATGCCGAGCTGGTCCCGCTGCACAAGGCGGCCGGCGAGCTGGAGCAGGCCCGGGCCGACCTGGTCGCCGCCCGCGAGCTGGCCGCCGAGGACGCCTCGTTCGCCGCCGAGGCGGACACCCTCGCGGCTGCCCTGCCGGCGTTGGAGGAGCGGCTCGCGGAGCTGCTCATCCCGCGTGACCCGCACGACGCCAAGGACGTGATCGTCGAGATCAAGGCCGGCGAGGGCGGCGAGGAGTCGGCATTGTTCGCCGGTGACCTGCTGCGGATGTACACCCGGTACGCGGAGCGTCGGGGCTGGCTCACCGAGGTGATCGACGCCCAGGACTCCGACCTCGGCGGCGTGAAGGACGTCTCGCTGGCGATCAAGACCAAGGGCGTGCCCGACGGCGGCAACGGGGTCTGGTCGCGGCTCAAGTGGGAGGGCGGCGTGCACCGGGTGCAGCGTGTGCCGGTGACCGAGTCGCAGGGCCGGATCCACACCAGCGCGGCCGGTGTGCTGGTGCTGCCCGAGGCGGAGGACGTGGACGTCACCGTCGACCCGAACGAGCTGCGGATCGACGTGTTCCGCTCGTCCGGGCCGGGTGGCCAGTCGGTCAACACCACCGACTCGGCGGTCCGGATCACCCACGTACCGACCGGCATCGTGGTCTCCTGCCAGAACGAGAAGTCGCAGTTGCAGAACCGCGAGCAGGCGATGCGGATCCTGCGCGCCCGGCTGCTCGCCGTGGCACAGGAGCAGGCCGACGCGGCCGCCTCGGACGCCCGCAAGGCGCAGGTGCGCACCGTGGACCGCTCCGAGCGGATCCGCACCTACAACTTCCCGCAGAACCGGATCACCGACCACCGGATCGGCTACACCGCGTACAACCTGGACCTGGCCCTGGCCGGCGAGTTGGACGGGGTGCTCGACGCGCTGGCCGAGGCGGACCGCGCGGCCCGACTGGCCGGCGGGACCGAGCTGTCCCGCCGCTGACGGCCGGGTGTCAACAAGGGGCCCCGCCTCTACCGGAGGCGTTAACAGGGGGCCCCTCCTTACACTTCAGCTGGCGCGGAGGCGGTCCTTGGCGCGCAGCATCTCCCGGTCGGCCAGCTCGAACGCGGCGCCGAGCGCCTCCCGGACGCTGATCGTGGTGCTGCCGTCGACCTCGGCGAAGCCGATGGTCACCCCGACCGGGGTGCCCGGGACCAGAGTGTCCCAGTCCTCGGTGCGTACCGCCGCCTCGATCCGCCGGGCCACCTCGACCGCCTCCGGCATGACGGTGTCCGGCAGCACCACGACGAACTCGTCGCCGCCGTAGCGGGCCACGAAGTCACCCCGCCGCATCACCCGGTTGATCACGCCGGCCACCCGTTGCAGCACCAGGTCGCCCGAGTGGTGGCCGTGGCGGGTGTTGACCGCCTTGAACCCGTCGAGGTCGCACACGCCGATGACCACCCGCTCGCCCCGGGACACCACCGCGCCGAGGTAGCGCTCCAGCCGGCGCCGGTTGGGCAGCCCGGTGAGCGGGTCGGTGAGCGCCTCGCCCTCGTACCGGGCGGCCTCGCGGCGCATCTCCTCGTGGTCGATCCGGGCGGCGATGCCGTCGATGTAGACGTCGCGCAGGCGGTCGCTGCGGCGCGCGGCCAGCCGGAACGCGTGCCGGTCCGCGCGGTGCGCGCCGGCGTGGTCGCCGGCCCGGGCCAGCGCGATGCTGCGCAGCCGGGGCGGCTCGGCCGCGCCCAGCGTCTCGTCGGAGACCCGGGCCGCGTCCAGCCGGGTGACCGCCTCGATCGGCCGGCCGGCCGCGACCGCCAGGCAGACCTGGCCGAGCTGGCGCAGGTCGCGGGCGCGGGCGCTGTCCCCACCGTGACCGAGCAGCCGGTTCGGGTCGGCGTCCCCGGCGGACTCCACCCGGTCGCCGAGCGCGGCCCGCCGGGCGGCGGCGTACCCGTAGGCGGCCAGGCTGCTCGGGCGCAGGTTGCCGGCCCGCCCGCCGCGCAGGAACCGGGCCAGGTCGCCGGCGACGTCCCGGAGCACCCGCAGGCAGCCGTCGCTGTCGCCGTTGTGGTCCAGCGCCACGGCGTTGCGCAGCCGGATGCCCGGCGCGGCGAACGTCTCCTCGGGGATGCCGGCGCTCAACCCGACCTCGCGGGCCCGTTCGATCGCGCCGAGCGCGTGGCCGTGGAAGCTGAGGTAGGAATAGGCCATCGCCAGGTCGTGCCAGCCCCAGGCGGTGTCCCGGTCCGGGGTGTCGTCGGCGCCCAGCGCGCGGGCCGCCCGGACCAGGTGCATCACGCACCGGTCGAGCGCGCCCTGGTGGTGGGCGGCGAGCGCGGCGAGCGCGTTGAGGTGCCCGTGCAGGTAGGGCTCGGCCAGGTCACGCACGGCGGCGGAGGCGTCCTCGACCGCCCGGGTGAACTCGGCCGTCCGACCGAGATTGATCAGCGCGGACAGCCGCTGGACCAGCGCGTCGGCCCGGGCGTACGGATCGCCGGTGGTGCGGATCACGCGATCCAGCAGGACGCAGGCTTCGGCGGAACGGCTGACCTCCTGCAACGCGCGCGCGTTCCGGAGGGCGTCAACCTGGTCCTCGACCTGGTCGAGCCAGCCCACTCGCGACCTCCCTGCCGTGTGCGCCCGGACGCACCCGCTCGTGTGGCGACCCGCGACGCTTCATGATTATTGCGTGTGCACACTCCCGCAACACCCGTCCGAAGGGACAGAACGCGAACGAGCCTCGGTGGTGGTCGCCCGGGCGGCCCGGGTGCTGGCCTCCGCCGGCGTCGAGTCGCCCCGGGCGGAGGCCGAGCAGTTGGCCGCGTACGTGCTCCAGGTGCCGCGCGGCCGGTTGGCGCTGGCCGACGGGTTCAGCCCGGACCAGCGCGAACGCCTCGGCGCGCTGGTCGACCGGCGGGTGGCCCGGGAGCCGTTGCAGCATCTCACCGGCGCAGCCGGGTTCCGGCACCTGGAGCTGGCGGTCGGCCCGGGCGTGTTCGTGCCCCGGCCGGAGACCGAGCTGCTGGCCGGCTGGGGGATCGAGGTGGCCGGGCGGCTCACCGGGCCGCTCGTGGTCGACCTGTGCAGCGGCTCCGGCGCGATCGCGCTCGCGGTGGCGCAGGAGGTGCCGTCGGCCCGGGTGGTGGCGGTGGAGCGGTCCCCGGCCGCGTTGGCCTGGCTGCGCCGCAACGCCGCCGCCCGGGTCGGCGCGGGGGACCGGCCGGTCGAGGTGGTGGCCGCCGATGTCACCGACCCGGAGCTGCTGAGGGAGCTGGTCGGCCGGGTCGACGTGCTGCTCTGCAACCCCCCGTACGTGCCCCGGTCGGTGCCGGTGCCGCCGGAGGTGGCCGGTCATGATCCCGACGAGGCGGTCTTCGGCGGCGCGGACGGGTTGGCCGTGATCCGCCCGGTGGTGGCGCGGGCCGCGGCGCTGCTGCGCCCGGGCGGCGTGATCGGCGTCGAGCACGACGACACGCACGCCGCGGCCGTGCCGGCGGTGTTCTCCGGCGACGGCCGGTACGAGCGGATCGAGGAGCACCGGGACCTGACCGGGCGGCCCCGGTGGGCGACCGCGTCCCGGCGGGCGGACGGCCGGCACGCCGCCCCCGACCCGGCGTGGCAGACTGACTTCTCGTGATGCTCTACGACTGTCGGTCGCCCGCCGACCGGGACCGCGGCATCGCCGCTGCCATCGAGGCGGTCAAGAACGGGGAACTCGTCGTCCTGCCGACCGACACGGTCTACGGCATCGGGGCGGACGCGTTCACGCCGTACGCGGTGAAGGCCCTGGCGGACACCAAGGGTGGCGCCCGGCAAGCGCCCCCGGTGCTGATCGGTTCCCGGCACACGCTCGACGGCCTGGTCTTCTCGCTGCCGCAGGCGGCCCGCGACCTGGTCGAGGCGTTCTGGCCGGGCGCGCTGACGATCGTGGTGGAGCACTCGCCGAGCCTGGCCTGGGATCTGGGCGACACCAGTGGCACGGTGGCGGTGCGGATGCCGTTGCACCCGGTGGCGCTGGAGGTGCTGCGGGAGACCGGGCCGATGGCGGTGGCCTCGGCCAACAAGATCGGCCAGCCGGCCGCGCTCACCGCCGAGGAGGCGCGCGACCAGCTCGGTTACGGCGTCCGGGCCTATCTGGAGGCCGGGCCGGCGGTGGACCCGGTGCCGAGCACCATCGTCGACGTGACCGGCGAGGTGCCGCGGGTGCTGCGGCAGGGTGCGGTGACGCTGGCGAAGTTGCGCGAGGTGGCGCCGGGCGTCCTCGACGAGCGGGGGTTCTGAGTGCCGCCGTTCACCGTCCTGCACGTCTGCATGGGCAACATCTGCCGGTCGCCGATGGCCGAGCGGCTGCTGCTGCTCGCCGTCCGGGAGCGGCTGGCCCGGCTCGACGTCGACCCGGCCGGCTCGGACGCGCTGGTGCACAGCCACAGCGCCGGCACCGGCGGGTGGCACGCCGGTGAGGAGATGAACCCGCCGGCCGCCCGCCAGGTGATCTCGCGCGGCGGTGACACCGAGGGGTTCGCGGCCCGGCGGCTGCGCTCCGACCTGATCGACGCCGCCGACCTGGTGCTCACCGCCACCGCCGACCAGCAGGAGTACGTGGTGGCGCTGCGACCGGACGCCGCGGGTCGCACGTTCGTGCTGGGTGAGTTCGGTCGGCTGCTCGGTGCGCTGGACCGGTCGGCCCTGCCGCCGGCGGAGGCGACACCGGAGGCGGTGCACGCCCGGGGGGTGGCGCTGGTGGCGGCCGTCGAGGCGGCTCGGCAGGGCGCTTCCGCGCTACCCACCGACGACCTCGATGACCCCTGGGGCCGGGGCGACCAGTGCTTCAGCCGGGTGGCCGACGAGATCGAGGAGACGGTTCAGCCGTTGGCCGCCGCGTTGCTGCCCTGAGGTTCATCCTTTCTCGCGAACTTCCTGCGCATTTCGCCGGACAAAGCGGTTGATCCGGTCATGCTGGGCGGGTCCATACGGCCGGCTCCTGCGGGGAGAGCTGATGAACCGCGCCCATCTCGACAAGGTGTTCACCGTTCTGCTCGCCGGCGTGCTCGCCGGCCTGGCGCTGGCCGCCGCGGCGTTGCCGGCCGCGCTGGTCTTCGGGCTGGGCGTGCGGAACCTGATGCCGTACACCGAGCTGCCGGAGGCCCTCAAGGCGCCGCAACCGGCGCAGCGCTCCAACCTCTACGCCGACGACGGCCATACGCTGATCACCTCGTTCTACGTGGAGGACCGGGTGGACGTGCCGGTCGGCGAGGTGGCGCCGGTGATGCGGGACGCCATCGTGGCCGCCGAGGACGCGCGCTTCTACGAGCACCACGGCGTCGACGTGCGCGGCGTGGCGCGGGCGCTGACGGCCAACCGCAAGGAGGGCACCCGGCAGGGCGCCTCCACGCTGACCATGCAGTACGTGCGCAACGCGCTGGCCGGTGACCCCCGGCTGACCGAGCAGCAGCGGGCCGCCGCCACCGAGATCACCGCCGGGCGCAAGATCCGCGAGATGCGGTACGCGCTGACGCTGGAACGCCGGATCGGCAAGGACGAGATCCTCGGCCGCTACCTGAACATCGCCTACTTCGGCGCCGGGGCCTACGGCATCGCCGCGGCCAGCAAACGCTACTTCTCCACCACGCCGGACCGGCTCACGCTCGGCCAAGCGGCCATGCTCGCCGGGCTGGTGCGGGCGCCGGACCACGACGACCCGATCAACGGCGACTCCGGCGCGGCGCTGGACCGCCGGGCGTACGTGCTGGACCGGATGGCCGAGACCGGCCGGGTGAGCCCGGCGGACGCGGCGGCGGCCAAGGCGACCCCGCTGAACCTGAAGCCCAACGCCACCCCGAACGACTGCGCCGCGGTGCCCGCCGGCCACAACGACTGGGGCTTCTTCTGCGACTGGTTCACCCAGTGGTGGAACGCCCAGCCGGCGTTCGGCAAGTCGGTCGACGAGCGGCAGCGCACGCTGCGCCGTGGCGGCTGGTCGATCGTCTCCTCGCTGAACCCGGACGTGCAGGCAAAGGCGAGCGAGCAGGTGCGGACCATCTATCCGGAGACGATCGCCCGCGCCGCGCCGACCGCCGTGGTGCAGCCGGGCAGCGGGCGGGTGCTGGCCATGGCCGTGAACCGCGGCTACGGCTCCGACAACCCGGACGGGCAGCAGAACTACCCGAACACGGTTAACCAGCTCGTGGCCGGGGGCGGCGGCATCGTCGGTTACCAGGCCGGCTCGACGTTCAAGCTGTTCGCCCTGCTGGCGGCGCTGGAGGCCGGGATGCCGCTGGACACCGAGTTCGACGCGCCCCGGGTCTACGTCACCAAGTACCCGATCGACGGCGGCCCGGCCAGTTGCGGCGGCCGATGGTGCCCGGCGAACGCCAACACCTACTGGATGGACGGCGACCGCGACATGTGGGACGCGTTCGGCCGCTCGGTGAACACCTACTTCGCCTGGCTGACCGAGCGGGTCGGCGCGGACAAGGTGGTCGAGATGGCCGAACGGCTGGGCATCGTGTTCCGCGCGCCGCAGGACGCCGGGATGGCCCGCGACGGGGCGGCCAACTGGGGCCCGTTCACCCTCGGGGTCTCCGCCACCACGCCGCTCGACCTGGCCAACGCGTACGCCACGGTGGCCGCCGAGGGCACCTGGTGCCGGCCCACCCCGGTCACCTCGATCCGGGATGCGGCCGGCCGCCGGGTGGCCGCCGGTGACACCGACTGCCGGCAGGTGCTCGACACCGAGGTGGCCCGCGCGGCGGCCGACGCCAGCCGTTGCCCGGTGGGTGACCAGTCGATGTACCGGCGCTGCGCCGGCGGCACGGCCGAGGAGCTGGCTCCCGGCCTGCGCCGGCCGCTGGGCGGCAAGACCGGCAGCTCGGAGCGGAACGCCACCGAGACCGTGGTGGCGTTTACCCCGCAGCTCGCCGTGGCGACCATCGCGGCGAACCCGGACGACCCGCGCGACGCGGTCGGCGGAGGCGTGCAGAAGCGGCAGATCCCCGCCGTCGGGCGCATCCTCGCCTGGGCGCTGCGCGACCAGCCGGTCCGCGACTTCGTTCCCCCCGGCGAGGCCGTGGCCTTCCACCACACCACCCCCCGCACCACCGACTGACGCCCCCGCCGCCCGCCGCCCGCCCCGCTGTTTCACGGAAAGAGTGGCCATTCCCGGCGCCAGGGCCACTCTTTCCGTGAAACAGGGCGGGGTGGGGGTGGGGGTGGGGTGGGGTGGGGTGTCAGGGGGTGGGGTGGGCGGCGTTGCGGGCGATGTTGCGGGCCATGCCGCCGAAGACGACGGCGTGGAACGGGGCGACCGAGGCCCAGTAGAGGTGGCCGGGCAGGCCGTGGGGCAGGAAGACGGCGCGCTGGACGTAGCGGCTGCCGCCGCCGTCGGCCGGCTCGGCGCGCATCTCCAGCCAGGCCCGGCCGGGGACCCGCATCTCGGCGCGCAACCGCAGCAGCTCGCCCGGGACGATCTCCTCGACCCGCCAGAAGTCCAGCGCCTCGCCGATCTGGAGCCGGTGCGGGTCGCGGCGGCCCCGGCGCAGCCCCACGCCGCCGACCAGCCGGTCCAGCCAGCCGCGCACCGACCAGGCCAGCGGGAACGAATACCAGCCGTGCTCGCCGCCGACGCCCTCGATGACCCGCCACAACGCGGCCGGCGGCGCGTCGACCGCCTGCTCCCGCAGGTCGGTGTAGGCGGTGCCGCCGGACCAGTCCGGGTCCGACGGCAGTGGCTCGGCCGGCGCGTCCGGCCCGCTCGCGTTCGACCAGCGCGTCTCCACCTGGGCGTCGCGCACCTTGGCCAGCGCCAGGCCGACCGCCTCGTCGAAGCCGGTCAGCCCGCCCGGCGGGTCCGGCACGTATCGGGCGATGTCGTGCTCGTGCGCCACCGCCTCGTGGATCAGGCTCTCCACCAGCGGCCGGGCGATCGCGTTCGGCACCGGGGTGACCAGGCCGACCCAGTGCGAGGAGAGCCCCGGGGTCAGCGGGCGCACCGGCAGGATGAGCCGGGGCCGCAGCCCGGCGACCCGGGCGTAGCGCTGCATCATCTGCGCGAACGTCAGCACGTCCGGGCCGGCGACGTCGAAACCGCGGTTCACCTCGGTCGGCAGGTGCGCGCAGCCGGCCAGGTAGCGCAGCACGTCGCGGACCGCGATCGGCTGGATCCGGTTGCGGACCCAGCGCGGGGTGACCATCGCCGGCAACCGCTCGGTCAGGTAGCGCAGCATCTCGAACGAGGCCGAGCCGGAGCCGATGATCACCGCGGCCCGCAGCACCGCGGTCGGCACGCCGCTGTCGAGCAGGATCCGGGCCACCTCCGCGCGGGAGCGCAGGTGCGCCGAGGGCAGGGCATCCCGGTCCGCCGGCTCCGGCCCGCCCAGGTAGACGATCCGGCGTACGCCCGCGGCGCGGGCCGCCTCGGCGAAGTTCGTCGCCGCCTCCCGGTCGGCCGCCTCGAAGCCGCGCTGACCCAGCGAGTGGACCAGGTAGTAGGCGACGTCCACGCCCTCGAACGCGGCCGGCAGCGTTTCCGGGCGGCGCAGGTCGCCCTCGACGATCTCCGCCTTCGCGGCCCACGGCACGTCGCGCAGCCGCCCGGCCTTGCGGGCCAGGCAGCGCACGTCGTGCCCCTCGGTCAGGAGCCGGGGCGCGAGGCGCCCGCCGATGTAGCCGGTGGCGCCGGTGACGAGGCATCTCACGGGCTCCAGTGTGCGGCTCCGTAGACTCCTTCGCTGTGGAGAACGCGAGGGACACCTGCCGGGGGCCGGACTTCGAGCAGCTCAGCACCGTGGGTCCGGAAATCGCCGGGCGGCCGACCGCCGACCTGACCGGGCTGGTCGCCGCGTTCCTGGCGTACCCCCGTGGCTGAGCCGGGGACGCGCGCGGCGGAGGCGGTCGCGGACCGGGGGTGGCGACTGCGTCACCTCCCGGTGCTGCTGGCGGCGGTGGCGGTCATGGCCGCGGTGGCCGCGGTGGCCGGCGGGGTGTGGCGGGGCGCGGACGGCGCGTTCGGCGCGGCGGCCGGGGTGGCCGTCACGGCGGCCAGCTACACGCTCACCACAGTGGTGCTGGCCTGGGCCGACGCCCGGGACCCGCAGTTGGTGCTGCCGTTCGGGCTGGGCCTCTACATTGCCAAGATCACCGCGCTGGGCGGGGTGATGGTGCTCGTCGCCTCGACCGGTTGGCCGGGGTTGATCCCGTTCTGCCTGGGCATCGCCGCCGGCGTGGTGGTCTGGACCGGCGTGCACGTCTGGTGGCTGGTCACCGTCCACGCGCGACGGGCGGCGGGCTGAGGCGTCCCACCCTTCGGACGACGCGCCGCAGTGTCTGCGATCGGTCATTCTCTCAGTGGCGGGGGAGGAGTACCGTGCCTCCAGACGACTTCGCCCGCCCGTGTCCCACACAACCAGGTTGTGCGGGGGGTGAGGCACAACCTCTTCTGCTCGACTGATATCGTTCGCCCCGTCATGGCCGGTGACCAGAAACCCCCCAACACTGGCGGCCCGGGCGACGTTCCGTCCGGTGCCGGTCAGGGTTGGACCGCGCTCTCATACCTCATCGGAGGCATGCTCGTCTGGGGTTTCATCGGCTGGTTGGTCGACCGTTGGCTCGATACCGGCGGCGTCGCCACCGGCATCGGGGTCGTGCTCGGCATGGCCGGGGGCATCATCCTGGTCGTCCGCCGGCTGGGCACGCCTACTTAGGAAGGGACGCGGTGTTCGGACAGGCGAACGTCCTGGCTCAGGGCCAGGCGGAATTCCCACCGAGCGTGGGGGACTTCTACCTGCCCAGCATCCTGCCCTGGGGTGCGGAGAACTCGTACTGGTTCACCAAGATCACGGCGATGGTGTGGGTCGCCGTCGGCATCTTGATCATTTTCTTCCTGGCCAGCTACCGCAACCCGCAGCTGGTCCCCACCAAGAAGCAGTGGTTCGCCGAGTCCATCTACGGCTTCGTGCGCAACAACATCGCGGTGGACATGATCGGGCACGCGGGGGTGCGGTTCGCGCCCTACTTCACCACGCTCTTCTGCTTCATCCTGCTGACCAACTTCTTCGCGATCCTGCCGTTCTTCCAGATCTCGCCGAACTCGCACATCGCCTTCCCGGCCTTCCTCGCCGTGATCAGCTACGTGATGTTCAACTACGTCGGCATCAAGCACCACGGCTTCGCGAAGTACTTCAAGAACTCGCTGGTCCCGCCGGCGCCCTGGTACATCCTGCCGCTGCTGATCCCGATCGAGCTCTTCTCGACCTTCATCGTCCGGCCGTTCTCGCTGGCCGTCCGTCTTTTCGCGAACATGTTCGCCGGCCACATGCTCCTGCTGGTCTTCACGCTCGGCGGGTTCGCCATGCTCAGCGCCAACGTCTGGCTGGCGCCGGTCTCGGTGCTGTCCTGGGTGATGACGATCGCGCTGACCTTCCTCGAGTTCCTGGTGATCTGTCTGCAGGCGTACGTCTTCACGGTGCTGACCGCCAGCTACGTGCAGGGCGCGCTCGCCGACGAGCACTGATCCGTTCTTTCGCACCAACCGTTGTCGTCCCGCGTGAGAGTCACGCGTGATAACCAGGAGGAACCGCAATGAGCATCCTTGCCGAGGTAACGGGCAGCACCGCTGCCATCGGTTACGGCCTGGCCGCCATCGGCCCGGGCATCGGCGTGGGCCTGGTGTTCTCGGCCTACATCCAGTCGACCGCCCGCCAGCCGGAGTCGTCCCGGATGACCCTCCCGTACGTCTGGATCGGCTTCGCCGTCATCGAGGCCCTGGCGCTGCTGGGCATCGCGTTCGGCTTCATCTGGGCCGGCTGACCCAACCCCTGTCGACCGGGAGGTCTTCCATGTTCTTCCTCGCCGCTGAGGGTGGTGAGACGACCCACAACCCGATCATCCCTGTCTGGCAGGAGATCGTGGTCGGGCTGGTCGCCTTCGGTGTCCTCTGCTTCGTGCTGATGAAGTTCGTCTTCCCGCGCATGGAGCAGACGTTCCAGGCCCGGGTCGACGCGATCGAGGGCGGCATCAAGCGCGCCGAGGCCGCCCAGGCCGAGGCGAACCAGCTCCTCGAGCAGTACCGGGCCCAGCTCGCCGAGGCGCGCACTGACGCCGCCAAGATCCGCGACGACGCCCGGGCCGACGCCGAGGGCATCCGCCAGGACATCCTCGCCAAGGCGCGCGAGGAGTCCGACCGGGTCATCGCCGCCGGCAAGGAGCAGCTCCAGGCCGAGCGGGCCACCATCGTGCGCGAGCTGCGCACCGAGATGGGCACCATCGCGGTGGACCTGGCCAGCAAGATCGTCGGTGAGTCGCTGGCCGACGAGGCGCGGCGCAAGGGCACCGTCGACCGGTTCCTCAACGGTCTCGAGAGCACGGGGGCCCGCTGATGCAGGCCGCCAGCCGGGAGTCGTACGCCGCCGGGGCCGAGCGCCTCGACGCGTACGTCCGCGGCGCGGAGCCGTCGGCGGTGGCCGCCACCGCCGACGACGTCCTCTCCGTCGCCGACCTGCTGCGGCGCGAGCCGCGGCTGCGCCGGGCGCTCTCCGACCCGGCGCGCTCGGGTGCGGACCGGTCCGCGCTGCTCACCGGGATCCTGGGCGGCAAGATCGGCGCGGACGCGCTCGACCTGCTCGCCGCGCTGGCCTCCGGCCGGTGGTCGGCCCCGTCCGAGCTGCTCGACGGCGTCGAGCGCCTCGGTGTGGAGGCGCTGCTGGCGAGCGCCGACTCGGCCGGCGAGCTGGGCGAGGTCGAGGACGAGCTGTTCCGCTTCGGGCAGGTCGTCTCCGGCTCCACCGAGCTGTCCAACGCGCTCTCCGACCCGATGGCCCCGACCGAGCGGCGGGCCGGCCTGGCCGGCCAACTGCTCGACGGCAAGGCCCGCCCGGTCACCGTCCGACTCGTCGAGGCCGCGCTCGCCGGCTTCGGGGGGCGCTCCTTCGTCGGGGCGCTCACCCGGCTGGTCGAGCTGGCCGCCGACCGGCGGGACCGTCAGGTCGCGTACGTGACCGTGGCGGCTCCGCTGACCGAGGAGGAGGAGCGACGCCTCGGTGCCCGCCTCACCGAGATGTACGGTCGGGAGGTGTCCGTCAAGCAGACGGTCGACCCCGACGTGCTCGGCGGGGTGCGCGTGCGGGTCGGCTCCGACCTGTACGACGGCACCGTCCTGCGCCGCCTCAACGAGACCCGCAACGCGCTCGCGAAGCGCTGACCAGCGTCTTAGCAGCCCTGATTCGACGCCATCGGACCGGTCGGTACTAGGTATCCCCGGGCCCCTGAACTTAAGGAAGCAGAGGATGGCCGAGCTGACCATCTCGACGGAGGAGATCCGCGGCGCCCTGGAGCGCTACGTCTCCTCCTACACGGCCGACGTCTCCCGCGAGGAGGTCGGCACCGTCGCCGACGCCGGCGACGGCATCGCCCACGTCGAGGGTCTCCCCTCGACCATGACCAACGAGCTCCTGGAGTTCGAGGACGGCACGCTCGGCGTGGCGCTGAACCTCGACGTGCGGGAGATCGGTGTCGTCGTCCTCGGTGACTTCGGCGGGATCGAGGAGGGTCAGCGCGTCAAGCGCACCGGCCGGGTGCTCTCCGTGCCGGTCGGTGACGCCTTCCTCGGCCGCGTGGTCAACGCGCTCGGCGAGCCGATCGACGGCATCGGCGAGATCGCCAACGAGGGCTACCGCGAGCTGGAACTGCAGGCCCCGAACGTGATGGCCCGGCAGTCCGTGGACGAGCCGCTGCAGACCGGCATCAAGGCCGTCGACGCGATGACCCCGATCGGCCGTGGCCAGCGCCAGCTGATCATCGGGGACCGGAAGACGGGCAAGACCACCGTCGCCCTGGACACCATCCTCAACCAGCGCGACAACTGGCGTTCCGGCGACCCGAAGAAGCAGGTCCGCTGCATCTACGTCGCGATCGGTCAGAAGGCCTCCACCATCGCCTCGATCAAGGGCATCCTGGAGGAGGCGGGCGCGATGGAATACACCACCATCGTCGCCTCCCCGGCGTCGGACCCGGCCGGCTTCAAGTACCTCGCGCCCTACACCGGCTCGTCCATCGGGCAGCACTGGATGTACGGCGGCAAGCACGTCCTGATCGTCTTCGACGACCTCAGCAAGCAGGCCGAGGCGTACCGGGCCGTGTCCCTGCTGCTGCGCCGCCCGCCGGGCCGCGAGGCGTACCCCGGTGACGTCTTCTACCTGCACTCCCGCCTGCTGGAGCGCTGCGCCAAGCTCTCCGACGAGCTGGGCGGCGGGTCGATGACCGGTCTGCCGATCATCGAGACCAAGGCGAACGACATCTCGGCGTTCATCCCGACCAACGTCATCTCGATCACCGACGGTCAGATCTTCCTCGAGACCGACCTGTTCAACCAGGGTGTCCGGCCGGCCATCAACGTCGGCACCTCGGTCTCCCGGGTCGGTGGCGCCGCGCAGGTCAAGCCGATGAAGAAGGTCGCCGGCTCGCTGCGGCTGAACCTGGCCCAGTTCCGCGAGCTGGAGGCGTTCGCCGCCTTCGCCTCCGACCTGGACAAGGCCTCGCAGGCCCAGCTCAACCGCGGTTCGCGCCTGGTCGAGCTGCTCAAGCAGCCGAACTACTCGCCCTACCCGGTGCAGGAGCAGGTCGTCTCCGTCTGGGCCGGCACCGAGGGCAAGCTGGACGACGTCCCGGTCGGCGAGATCCGCCGCTTCGAGTCGGAGTTCCTGCAATACCTCCGGCACAAGCACGAGGGCGTGCTGGCGTCGATCGCGGACAACAAGTGGGGTGACGACATCATCGCCTCGCTGGACTCGGCCATCTCCGAGTTCAAGCAGGTCTTCCTGGGCAAGGAGGACGAGGTCCGGGTCAACGACGCGCCGGCCGAGCCGCTGGAGGGCGAGCAGACCCGCGAGACGGTGACCCGCTTCCGCGACGGCAGCACCGACCGCCCGGCCGAGAGCTGATCCGATGGCCGCCCAGGTACGCGTTCTCCGGCAGCGGATCCGCTCCGCCAAGGGGATGAAGAAGATCACCAAGGCGATGGAGCTCGTCGCGACGAGCCGCATCGCCAAGGCCCAGGCCAAGGTGGCGGCGTCGCTGCCGTACGCCGAGGCGATCACCGGCGTGCTGACGGCGCTGGCCTCGAACGCGCGGATCGACCACCCGCTGCTCACCCCGCGGGAGCGGGTGCGGCGGGCGGGCGTCCTGCTGGTCACGGCCGACCGTGGTCTGGCCGGCGGGTACAGCTCGAACGCGATCCGGACCGCCGAGTCGCTGATCGCCCGGCTCCGCGCCGACGGCAAGGAGCCGGTGCTCTACGTCATCGGCCGCAAGGGCGTGGCGTTCTACCGGTTCCGGAACCGGGAGATCGCCGCGAGCTGGACCGGCTTCTCCGAGCAGCCGTCGTTCGACGACGCCCGCGAGGTCGGTGACACGCTGATCAAGGCGTTCACCGCCGGCGCGGACGACACCGACGGTGACGCGGGCGCGGACGGGATCCTCGGAGTCGACGAGCTGCACATCGTCTACACCGAGTTCAAGTCCCTGATGACGCAGAACCCGGTGACCCGGATCGTCGGCCCGATGCAGGTCGAGGAGCGGCCCCGCTCGGAGGGTCTGCTGCCGGCGTACGAGTTCGAGCCGGAGCCGGAGTCGCTGCTCGACGCGCTGCTGCCGAAGTACATCAACACGCGGATCTACGCGGCGTTGCTGGAGTCGGCGGCGAGCGAGTCGGCCGCCCGGCGGCGGGCGATGAAGAGCGCCACCGACAACGCCGAAGAGATGATCGAGAAGTACACGCGCGAGATGAACTCGGCCCGTCAGGCCGGGATCACCCAGGAGATCAGTGAGATCGTCGGCGGCGCGAACGCGCTTGCCGCGTCGGGAAGTGAAGTGTGATGACTGTTACCGCAGTTGAGACCAAGACGGCCACGGGTCGCGTGGTCCGGGTCATCGGCCCGGTCGTCGACGCCGAGTTCCCGCGCGACGCGATGCCGGAGCTGTTCAACGCCCTGCACGTCGACGTGACGCTCTCCGGCGGCGAGAAGACGCTGACCCTGGAGGTCGCCCAGCACCTGGGTGACAACCTGGTCCGCGCCATCTCGATGCAGCCGACCGACGGTCTGGTCCGCGGTGCCGACGTGCGGGACACCGGCGCGCCGATCAGCGTGCCGGTCGGCGACGCGGTCAAGGGCCACGTGTTCAACGCGATCGGCGAGTGCCTCAACCTCACCGAGGGCGAGACCATCAACGCCGACGACCACTGGGGCATCCACCGCAAGGCTCCGGCCTTCGCGGACCTGGAGCCGAAGACCGAGATGCTGGAGACCGGCATCAAGGTCATCGACCTGCTCGCCCCGTACGTCAAGGGCGGCAAGATCGGCCTGTTCGGCGGCGCGGGCGTGGGCAAGACGGTGCTCATCCAGGAGATGATCACCCGGGTGGCCCGGAACTTCGGTGGCACCTCGGTCTTCGCCGGCGTGGGTGAGCGCACCCGCGAGGGCAACGACCTGATCGCCGAGATGACCGAGTCCGGCGTCATCGACAAGACCGCGCTGGTCTACGGCCAGATGGACGAGCCGCCGGGCACCCGGCTGCGGGTCGCGCTCTCCGCGCTCACCATGGCGGAATACTTCCGCGACGTGAAGAAGCAGGAGGTGCTGCTCTTCATCGACAACATCTTCCGCTTCACCCAGGCCGGTTCCGAGGTCTCCACGCTGCTCGGCCGCATGCCGAGCGCGGTGGGTTACCAGCCGACCCTGGCCGACGAGATGGGCGAGCTCCAGGAGCGGATCACCTCCGTCCGGGGCCAGGCCATCACCTCGATGCAGGCGATCTACGTGCCCGCCGACGACTACACCGACCCGGCGCCGGCCACCACGTTCGCCCACCTCGACGCGACCACCAACCTGGAGCGGTCGATCTCCGACAAGGGCATCTACCCGGCGGTGGACCCGCTGGCGTCCTCGTCCCGGATCCTCGCGCCGGAGTTCGTCGGCGAGGAGCACTTCGCCGTCGCCACCGAGGTGAAGCGGATCCTGCAGCGCTACAAGGACCTGCAGGACATCATCGCCATCCTGGGCATCGAGGAGCTCTCCGAGGAGGACAAGCTCACCGTCGGCCGCGCCCGCCGGATCGAGCGGTTCCTCTCGCAGAACACCTACGCGGCCGAGCAGTTCACCGGCGTCCCCGGTTCGACGGTCCCGATCGAGGAGACCATCGACGCCTTCCGCCGGATCAGCGAGGGGGAGTTTGACCACTTCCCGGAGCAGGCGTTCTTCATGTGCGGTGGCCTGGAGGACCTCAAGGCCAAGGCCAAGGAGCTGATGGGCGAGGAGGGCTGAGAGCCCGCTCACACCCACGAAGGCCGCCCCGACGGATGTCGGGGCGGCCTTCGCCTGTTCCGGGCCGGCGATTACCAGATGCCCGGTTGGCCGGCAAGCGGTTCGCGGAAGCGCGCGGTACCGTTCGTGACACGGATTCGCGTCACGGTCGTTGATCTCTGCAACGAAACGGACCCCCGCGCCCGTCTCCACGTCAAGGGCGCGACGATTGGAGATGCTCGTGGGTAAGGGCGGCACGGGGCGCGGCAAGCGGTCCATGTGGCGTGGCGTGCCCCGGTGGGCCCGCGTCTGCACGATCCTCGGCATCGTCATGGTGGTGCTGAGCGGCTCGGTGCTGGTGGGCTACCAGGCGTTGGTGGCCCGCTACGAGGGCGCGGTCGGCAAGGGTGACCTCTTCGGCGACCAGGCCGCCGGGGCCACCGAGAAGAAGAGCGACATCAAGGGCCCGCTCAACATCCTGCTCGTCGGCATCGACCCCCGTAACCCGAGGACCCGGCCGCTCTCCGACTCGATCATGATTCTGCACGTGCCGGCCAGCATGGACCGGGGCTACCTCTTCTCACTCCCGCGCGACCTGCGGGTGGACATCCCGGCCTTCCCGAAGGCCGAATACTCCGGCGGCAACGAGCGGATCAACGCCGCCATGTCGCACGGCAGCAACGTGCCCGGCAAGGATCCGAGCGCCGCGCAGGGCTTCGAGCTGCTCGCCAGGACGGTCCAGGGGGTCACCGGCATCAAGCGGTTCGACGCCGGCGCGATCATCAACTTCAGCGGGTTCAAGAAGATCGTCGACGCCATGGGCGGCGTCGACATGTACATCGAGCGCGACGTGAAGTCCGAGCATCTCCAGCCGGACGGCACCCCCCGGCAGCTCCGCCCGGGCGGCGGGGGCTACCTCGGCCCGCAGGCGCGCTACGAGAAGGGCAACGCCCACCTCAACGGCTGGCAGGCGCTCGACTACGTGCGGCAGCGCTACCCGAAGAACGGCGTGCCGGACGCGGACTACGGCCGGCAGCGGCACCAGCAGCAGTTCATCAAGGCGATGGCGAGCCAGGCGTTCAGCGCCGACGTCGTGGCCAACCCGATCAAGCTGGACCGGGTGCTGCGCGCGGCCGGGCAGTCACTGATCTTCAACGGCCGGGGCAACAGCGTCCTCGACTTCGGGATCGCGCTGAAGGACATCCGCCCCGACGCGATCGAGACGATCAAGCTCCCGGGCGCCCCGATCGGCAGCGGCAGCTCCTACCGGGGCGAGCAACTGCTCGACCCGGCCGACGACTTCTTCGCCGCGCTGCGCGACGAGCAGTTGGACGCGTTCCTGCTGGAGCACCCCGACTTCAAGCAGAAGAGCAAGTAGCCTGGGCGGGTGCGGGGCATCGTGGTCCGGCTCTCACCACCCGCGTTGGGTGGGCGACGAGCGCGCGACTAGACTTTGGCAATCCGCCGCCGCAGCAAGGAGACAGCGTGGCACAGCAGCTTCACGTCGAGCTCGTAGCCGTCGAGGAGAAGGTCTGGACCGGTGAGGCCGAGATGGTCGTCGCCCGCACGACCGAGGGTGAGCTCGGTGTGCTGCCGGGGCACGCGCCGTTGCTCGGCCAGCTCGCGGAGCCCAGCCAGGTCCGCATCAAGCAGGCCGGCGGCCAGCAGGTCGCCTACGACGTCGCCGGCGGCTTCCTGTCGGTGACCGGTGAGGGCGTGACCGTCCTGGCCGAGAGCGCCACCCTGGCCACCCCGGCCCGCTGAGCCGACCCGCCGATGGAGATCGTGGAAGGGATCGGAATCGGCGTCGCGGTCGTCGTCGTCGCGCTCCTGATCCTCTTCATCCGGCGGGCCCTGTTCACCCGTAGCGGCGGCATCATCCGGCTGAGCGTCCGGGTGACCACCATGCTCGACGGCCGCGGCTGGTCGCCCGGCTTCGGCCGATTCGTTGGCGACCAGCTCCGCTGGTATCGCATGTTCAGCTTCGCGTTGCGCCCGAAGCGGGTGCTCTCCCGCAAGGGGCTGGCGGTGGAGCGGCGCCGGCTCCCGGAGGGGCAGGAGCGCCTCTCCATGCCGGCCGACTGGGTGATCCTGCGCTGTACCAGTCACCACGCTCCGGTCGAGATCGCCATGGCGCGATCCACGGTCACCGGTTTTCTCTCCTGGATCGAGGCCGCCCCTCCGGGGGCGGTCTCGCCGCGTATGGCCTCCCAGGACTGGCCCGCCGCCTGACACTCGGCCGCCCGACCACCGCCGCGGTGCGGGCCGGCGGGTGTTGCGGTGGGCTGTGGGCTCCCGCGTGGGCGGGAGGCACCCATGGTGTTCCACCCGCCCCGACGAACGGCCGCGAGTGGAACGCGGTGGGTGTCTGGGCGGCCCCGTGACACCCATGGTGTTCCACTCGGGTGCTCGACGGGCGGTGGGTGGAACGTGGTGGGGGTCTGGCTACCCGGCACGGTGCTGGTCGCCTCGCGGCCGGTGGTCCGCCGCCGGACTGGCCGCCGACGACCCGGCGCGGGCCGGACCGCGCCCGTCCGGCGGGGCGCGGTCGACCGGTGCTGACACCGGCCGGTCGACCGGCGTCGTCGGTCAGCCGGTGTCGGCGACCAGCTCGACCTCGTACCCCTGGTTGTCGGTGAGGTAGGCGGCGTAGCTGTCCGGGCCGCCCGCGTGCGGGTGCCGGTCCGGGAACAGCAGCGCCCACCCGTGCTCGGCGGCGGCGGCGACCAGGCGGTCCACGGCGGCCGGCGGGCCGGCGTGGAAGGCCAGGTGGTTGAGGCCCGGCGCGCACCGGTCGTGGGTCCGGCCGGTGAGCGCCGGGGACTCCTCCAGCACCAGGTAGGTGGGCCCGTACCGCCAGGAGGCGCCGGCCGGCCAGTCCTGGTAGGGCGTCCAGCCCAGCTCGCCGAGAAGCCAGCCCCAGGCACGTCTGGCCGCCGCCAGGTCGGGTACCCACACCTCCACGTGGTGCAGGCCGCCGACGGTCAGCGCTTACCGCCCGGCACCCATAGCACATCGCCGCCCGGATTGGCCGTTCTTGACAGGATGAACAGCAGGTCGGAGAGCCGGTTGAGATACTTCGCCGGGAGGGTGCTGGTCCGGTCGGGGTCGTGGGTGACCAGCGCCCATGCCGCACGCTCGGCGCGCCGGGCGGTCGTCCGTGCCACGTGCAGCAGTGCCGCGCCCGCGGTGCCGCCGGGGAGGATGAAGGAGTCGAGCTTGCTCAGGCGCGCGTTGTACTCGTCGCACCAACCTTCGAGGCGCTCGACGTACTCCTCGGTGACCCGCAGCGGCGGGTACGCCGGGTCCGGCTCCACCGGCGTCGCGAGGTCCGCGCCGACGTCGAACATGTCGTTCTGCACGGATTCCAGCACGCTTCGCAGTTCGTCCGGGAGTTGCCCGAGGGCGAGCGCGACACCGATCGAGGCGTTGCACTCGTCCACGTCCGCGTACGCGGTGATCCGCGGATCGGTCTTCGGCACCTGCTCGTTGTTGCTCAGCCTGGTCATGCCGGCGTCGCCGGCCTTGGTGTAGATGCGCGTGAGGTGGACGGCCATGACGCACAGCCTACGGATACCGGACCTGACCGTCCCGGTGCGGCCGGACCGGCCGACCGCGGTGGGGCCGGGTGACGCCGGCGACCCGGCGCTCAGCGACGTCGACGTCATCCGGGTGAGCGGGAACGCCCGGTTGGCCGGCACCGTGCACGTGGTGGGCGCGAAGAACTCGGCGTTGAAGCTGATGGCCGCCGCGCTGCTCGCGCCCGGCCGCAGCGTGATCACCAATGTGCCGCGGATCACCGACATCGCGATCATGGGCGAGGTCCTGCGGCGGCTCGGTTGCGGCGTACGCTTCGGCCCCGACGACCCGGTCGACCCGATGGTGGCCGGGGGCGGCCGGGAGCGGTCCCGTTCGGTCGTCATCGACGTGCCGGACCGGCCCGGCGCGGAGGCCGACTACGACCTGGTTCGCCGGCTGCGGGCGTCGATCTGCGTGCTCGGGCCGCTGCTGGCCCGCCGCGGTCACGTGCGGGTGGCCCACCCGGGCGGCGACGCCATCGGCTCGCGCGGCCTGGACATGCACATCGCCGGGCTGGCCCGGATGGGCGCGGAGATCTCCGGCGAGCACGGCTTCGTCATCGCCGAGACGCCGGACGGCCTACACGGCGCGGACATCGTGCTGGACTTCCCGAGTGTCGGCGCGACCGAGAACCTGGTGATGGCGGCGGTGCTGGCCCGGGGCGCCACGACGATCGACAACGCGGCCCGGGAGCCGGAGATCGTCGACATCTGCACCATGCTGAGCGGGATGGGCGCGCGGATCTCCGGCGCCGGCACGTCGACGCTGCACATCGTCGGCGTACCCGACCTGCGCCCGGTCCGGCACGCCACGGTGGGCGACCGGATCGTCGCCGGCACGTGGGCGTTCGCCGCGGCGATGACCCGGGGCGACGTCACCGTGACCGGGCTCGACCCGGCCTACCTGGAGGTCGCGCTGGACAAGCTGGTCTCGGCCGGCGGCCTGGTGGAGACCCGCGGCGACGCCTTCCGGGTACGGATGGACGACCGGCCGGCGGCCGTCGACGTGGTCACGCTGCCCTACCCGGGCTTCGCCACCGACCTGCTGCCGATGGCGATCGGGCTGGCCGCGGTCAGCGACGGCGGCTCGCTGATCACGGAGAACATCTTCGACGGCCGGTTCATGTTCGCCAACGAGATGATGCGGCTCGGCGCGGAGATCCGCACCGACGGCCACCACGCCCTGGTCTGCGGCCGGGAGCGGCTTTCCGGCGCCCCGGTGCGCGCCACCGACATCCGGGCCGGCGCCGGCCTGATCATCGCCGGGCTCTGCGCCGACGGGGTGACCGAGGTCTCGCACGTGCACCACGTCGACCGGGGCTATCCGGACTTCGTGGCGGACCTGCGGGCGCTCGGCGTCGAGGTGGAGCGCGGCACCGCGCCGGAGGAACCGGACCTGGCCATCTGACGGCCCTTACCCCTCGTTAAGTAATGTTCTCCGGGACAGTCGAGAAACGGGCGAGGGAGAAGCAGATGGCGGGTCGACTCGCGGTCGTCGGTGCCGGGTTGATGGGCTCGGGCATCGCCCAGGTGGCGGCGCAGGCGGGCTGGCAGGTGACGCTGCGCGACGTCGACGACGCGGCCACGAAGCGGGGCGTCGACGGCATCCGGAAGTCGCTGGCGAAGTTCGCCGAGAAGGGGAAGATCGAGGCGTCCGACGTCGAGGCGGCGCTGGGTCGGATCACCCCGACCACCGACCTGGAGGCGGCGGCCGACGCGGACATCGTGGTCGAGGCGGTCTTCGAGAAGATCGAGATCAAGCACGAGGTGTTCCGCGCGCTCGACAAGATCTGCAAGGCGGACGCGGTGCTGGCCACCAACACCTCGGCCATCCCGGTCACCCAGATCGCCACCGCCACGCAGCGCCCGGAGTCGGTGGTCGGCACCCACTTCTTCTCGCCGGTGCCGATGATGAAGCTCTGCGAGCTGGTCCGGGGCTACAAGACCAGCGACGCGACCATGGACACCGCCCGGTCGTTCGCCGAGGAGATCGGCAAGACCGTGGTGGTGGTCAACCGGGACATCGCCGGTTTCGTCACCACCCGGCTGATCTGCGCGCTGGCGATGGAGGCGGTCAAGCTGGTCGAGTCCGGCGTGATCTCCGCCGAGGATCTGGACACGGCCTGCAAGCTGGGTTTCGGGCACGCCATGGGCCCGCTGGCCACCGTCGACCTGACCGGCGTCGACGTGCTGCTCAACGCCACCCGCAACATCTACACCGACACCGCCGACGAGAAGTTCTTCCCGCCGGAGCTGCTCCAGCGCATGGCCACCGCCGGTGACCTGGGCCGCAAGACCGGGCAGGGCTTCTACCCGTACTGAGCACGGCTACCGCCCCGGACGACTCACGTCCGGGGCGGGGTGAGCGCGGCGCCGAGCAGCGCGAACGCGTCCGGGATGACGGTGCCCCAGTAGCCGAAGTTGTGCCGCCCGTCGGCCCAGGCGGCGCGCACCGGGCGTTCCGGCAGCGCCCGGGCCAGCGCGCGGACGTCGCGAAGGAAGTTGTCCTGTCGGCCGCACCACAGCCCGACCGGGGTGCCACGGAGCTTGTCCGCCCCGGTGAAGACCGCGTCGCCGGGGCGCACCGCGGGGGAGAAGGCCGCGGCCATCCGCAGCCATTCCGGGTACGTCTCGGCGAGCAGCAGCGCCCCGAAGCCTCCCATCGACCAGCCCCACACGGCGACCCGGCTGCTGTCGAAACCACGCCGGGCACACCAGGCGGGCACCTCCTCGCGCACCATCCGCTGCGGGTCGTCGTCGCCGGACGGTCGCCAGGAGAGCCGGCCGCCGGTGGCGCCGGCGAGCGCGAACGGCGGGGCGCCACGGCGTACCCCGTCGGTGAGGAAGCGGGCCAGCCCGAACCGGCCGTAGTCGCGCGGGGTGGCCGAGGCGCCGTGCAGGACCAGGCAGATGGGTAGGCCCCGGCCGTCGCCGTAGCCGTCGGGCACGGCGGTCCAGAAGTCCACCTCCCGGCCGCGGGCGGCGGAGGCGATGCGGATCAGCCGCTCGTCTCCGGCCGGCGCGTCCGGCAGGGCCGGGGCCGGCCCGGGTCGAGGCGCGGACAGTTGCCGGGCGGCCAGACCGCCGACCAGCGCACCGCCGGCGATCCCCCCTGCGGCGGTCAGCAGCGTCCGCCGGCTCAACGTGCGTGCCATGCCGGCGAGTGTGCCACCTGAGTGTGAGAAGGGGCCCCTTCTATACGCCAGGCGTTAACAAGGGGCCCCTCCTTTCACCCTCAGCCGTCGCGGCGGGTGGTCCAGCGGAAGGTGGTGAGGCAGAGGATCAGGCCGATCACGCACCACAGGCCGAGCACCAGCGCCACCTTGCCCAGCTCGAACGAGCCGCCCGGCTCCTGGGCGCCGAAGCTGTCCGGCAGGAAGACCGAGCGCAGCCCCTGGCACATCCACTTGAGCGGGAAGAGCGCGGCGACCTGCTGCATCCAGGTGGGCAGGCTGGTGAAGACGAAGAACACGCCGGAGATGAACTGGAGGACCAGCGCGACCGGGGTGACCACGGCCGAGCCGCTGCGCGCGGTGCGGGCCAGCGACGAGATGGCGATACCGCAGAGCGTGCAGGCGGTGACGCCGAGGACGGCGACCCAGCCGAACGTCAGCCACGTGGCGGCGGTCTGCGGCAGGTCCAGGTCGAACAGCGCGACCGAGACGGCGAGCAGCAGCGCGGTCTCGGCGATGCCGATGACCACCACCATGATCACCTTGCCGGCGAACCAGACCCACTTCGGCATCGGCGTGCCCCGGTAGCGCTTGAGCACGCCCCGGTCCCGCTCGATCGGGATCCAGATGCCGAGGTTCTGAAAGCTCACCGTCATCAGGCCGGTCGCGATCATGCCGGTGATGAAGTATTGCGTGTAGCTGACGCCGGGGGCGATCTCGTCGCTGAAGATCGCCGCGAAGATCAGGATCATGATGATCGGGAAGCCCATCGTGAACACGACGGACTCCCGGCTGCGCAGAAACTGGGTGATCTCCAGTCGACCCTGGCGCAGCGCCAACGCGCCCGGGCCGGGCCGCCGGGCCGACGCGGCGGCGGCGACCGGGGCCGCCGGCTTCGTGGTGGTGGTCATGGGTGTCCGATCATCCGCAGGTAGACGTCTTCCAGGGTCGGCCGGGTCACCGCCAGGCCGGGGACCTCGCCGCCGAAGCGCGCGGCCAGCTCGGCCACCAGCGCCGTCGGCGTCGCGGTCTGTGCCGACTCGGCCACCCCGTCCGGGGTACGCCAGGAGACGGTCGCCAGCGACTCCTGCCGGTTGCCGAGCCGGTTTGGTGGCGCGACCTCCACCACCCGACCGGCGGCGATCACGCCGACCCGGTCGGCGAGCGCCTCGGCCTCGTCCAGGTAGTGGGTGGTGAGCACGATCGTGGTGCCGGCGGCGGAGAGGTCCCGGATCAGCTCCCAGAACTCGCGCCGGGCCTCCGGGTCGAAGCCGGTGGTCGGCTCGTCGAGGAAGAGCAGCTCGGGGCGGCCGATGATGCCCAGCGCCACGTCCAGGCGGCGCTTCTGCCCGCCGGAGAGCGTGTGCGTGCGCGCCCTGGCCTTGGCACCCAGCCCGACCCGCTCGATCACCTTGGCCGGGTCGTCGGCGTCGGGGTAGAAGCCGGAGAAGTGCCGGACCACCTCGCCGACGGTCAGCTCGTCGAACTCGCCGGTGCCCTGGAGCACGATGCCGACCCTTGAGCGCCAGTCGGCGTCGGGACGGGCCGGGTCGACGCCCAGCACCCGGACCTCGCCGGCGTCGCGGTGCCGGTAGCCCTCCAGGATCTCGACCGTGGTGGTCTTGCCCGCGCCGTTCGGGCCGAGCAGGGCGAACACCTCGCCCCGGTGGACGTCCAGGTCCACCCCGGCCACCGCGACGTTGTCGCCGTACGTCTTACGCAGTCCCCGGACGGAGATCGCGAGCTGCTGGTCCATGCCTTAAGTGTGCGTCCTGCCGTCGGCCGCCGCGGTCCCGGGTTCGCTATATACGCGAGGTATACACCCGGTGTATTGTCGCTGCATGACGGTTCCCCTGACCCTGCTCGGCCTGCTCGAACGCGAGCCGAGCCACGGCTACGACCTGAAGCGTGACTACGACGCCTTCTTCGGGCGCGGCAAACCGCTGCCCTACGGGCAGGTCTACTCGACGCTCAGCCGGCTGGCCCGCGACGGCAAGGTGGTGATCAGCGAGGTCGAGCCCGGCGCCGGCCCCGACCGCAAGCGCTACGTCATCACCGACCGGGGCGCCACCGAGGTCGAGCACTGGCTGACCGAGCCGGTCGAGCCGGAACCGCACCTGCAGACCGTGCTGTTCGCCAAGGTCGTGCTCGCCCTGATGCTCGGCCGCCCGGCCGAGGAATACCTGGACACCCAGCGCGCCGCGCACCTGCGCCGGATGCGCGAGCTGACCGAGGTGAAGCGGGCCGGCGGCCTCGTCGACCTGATGCTCGCCGACCACGGCCTCTACCACCTGGAGGCCGACCTGCGCTGGATCGAGATGGCCGGCGCCCGACTGGACGCGCTACGGAAGGCGGTGCGGCGATGACCGTGACCATCGAGGCCCGGGACGTCACGTTCGCGTTCGGCGAGACCCCGGCCCTGCGCGGCGCAAGCCTGGCTGTGGAGGCCGGTGAGGTCGTCGCGGTGATGGGCCCCAGCGGCTCCGGCAAGTCGACGCTGCTGCACTGCCTGGCCGGCATCCTGGTGCCCGATTCCGGCGAGGTTCGCTTCGGTGACGTGCGGCTCGACGCGCTCGGCGAGGCGGAGCGCAGCGCGCTGCGCCGCGACCGCTTCGGGTTCGTCTTCCAGTTCGGCCAGCTCGTCCCGGAACTCACCGCGGCGGAGAACGTCGCGCTGCCGCTGCTGCTCGGCGGCGTCCGGCGCGCCCCGGCGCTGCGGTCCGCCCGCGCCTGGTTCGAGCGGCTCGGGCTGGGCGGCCTGGAGCACCGCCGCTCCGGGGAACTCTCCGGCGGGCAGGCCCAGCGGGTGGCGCTGGCCCGGGGCCTGGTCGCCCGGCCGCAGGTGCTCTTCGCCGACGAGCCGACCGGCGCGCTCGACTCGCTCACCGGCGAGGAGGTGATGGACCTGCTCGTCGACACCGCCCGGGAGCAGGGCACCACCGTCGTCCTGGTCACCCACGAACCGCGCGTCGCCGCGTACGCCGACCGCGAGGTCGTGGTGCGCGACGGCCGGATCAACGCGCCGGCCGGGGTCGCCTCGTGATCGCGCTCGCGCTGCGCCTGGCCGTCGCGGGCGGGCGGGAGGCGCTCGTGCGGCTGGCCGCCATCGCCGCCGCCGTCGCGATCGGCACCGGGCTGCTGCTCACCACCGTGGCCGGCGTGCACGCCACCAACGCCCAACTCGGCCGGTACGCCTCGATGTATCCGCAGGAGACGGCGGGCGGCGCCGCCGACCCGCTGCTCTGGTCGACCCGGTTCGACTACTTCCACGGCACCCAGATCCAGCGCGTCGACGTCGCCGCCACCGGGCCGACCGCGCCCACCCCGGTCGGCGTGCCGCGGACGCCCGGCCCCGGCGAGTGGTACGCCTCCCCGGCGCTGCGGAAGCTGTTGGCAACCACCCCGGCCGACCAGCTCGCCGACCGCTATCCCGGCCGCGACCTCGGCCCCGTCGGCCCGGCGGCGCTCACCTCGCCGGAGAGCCTGCTCATCCTGGTCGGCGGCACTCCGGAGCAGGTGGGGGCGCTGGACCGGGTCCGGAAGGTGACCCGGGTGGCCGGCAACGAGGCGCCGCTACCGGAGACCGCGATCGACCTGATCCTCGGCGTGGTGGCCGGCGGGCTGCTCTTCCCGGTGCTCATCTTCATCGGCACCGCGACCCGGCTCGGCGCCGCCCGCCGGGAGCAACGCTTCGCCGCGATGCGCCTGGTCGGGGCCACCCCACGACAGATCTCGGTGGTCGCGGCCGTGGAGGCGACACTCGCCGCGGCGGCCGGCGCGGCGGTCGGCTTCGCGCTGTTCCTCGCGTTCCGCCGCCAGCTCGCCGCGATCCCGTTCACCGGCCTGCCGTACTTCCCCGGTGACCTCACCCTCGGCGTGCCGGACGTGTTGGTGGTGGCGCTCGGCGTGCCGGCGGGCGCGGCGGTCGCCGCTCGGATCGCGTTGCGCCGGGTGCGGATCTCCCCGCTCGGTGTCACCCGGCGGGTGACACCGAGGCCGCCGCGGGCGTACCGGCTGCTCCCGCTCGTGCTCGGTTTCGCCGGGCTGGGCCTCGGCCTGCTCTACCGCCCCGACACCGGCGACGGCCAGACCGCGCTCTTCCTGCCCGCCCTGCTGCTGGTGATGACCGGGCTGGTCACCGGCGGACCCTGGCTGACCATGGTCGCGGCGCGGGCGATGGCCGCCCGCGCCGGGCGGCCGGCCACGCTGATCGCCGCCCGCCGGCTCGCCGACAACCCGGCCGCCGGCTTCCGGGCGGTCAGCGGCGTGATGCTCGCGTTGTTCGTCACCACCGTGGCGGTCGGCATCATGGGCACGATCGCCGCCGAGCGCGGTCCCGCCCCCCGGGGTTCGCTGGAAGCCGGCCGGCTGTCCTTCTGGCTGGGGGAGGACGCGCAGGTGCCCGCCACGCTGCCGGCCGACCTGGCCGCGGTCCCCGGCGTGCGCAACGTCGTGGTCATCCGGGAGAACCCGGTGCCGGGCGCGGGCCACGACTACGGGGTGATCGCCTGCGCCGACATCCCGGCCGCCTACGGGCGGTGCGCCGACGGGGCGAGCGTCGCCGAGGTGGCGGAGGACCTGATCCCCTGGCGGGAGTCCGCCTCGGCGGACCGGGTCTGGCCCGCCTCCGAGGTCGCCCCGGCGGCCCTCCCGCGGCTGCCGGCGGGTTCGCTGGCGGTCGACGCGGACGGTCCGGTCGCGATCGAGCGGGCCCGAACGATCATGGAGGCCGCGTTCCCCGCCTACCGGGTGGCTCCGAACGTGCCCGGTGAGTTCGAGGCCGACTTCGCCAACACGATGCGGGGCTGGCAGCGGTTGGCAGACGTGGTGGTGGTGTCCAGCCTCGCGCTCGCCGGGTGCAGCCTGGCGGTCGCCGTGGCGGCCGGCCTCAGCGAGCGGAAGCGTCCGTTCAGCCTGCTGCGGCTCAGCGGCGCGCCGGTGCGGCTGCTGCGCCGGGTGGTGGCGCTGGAGAGCGTGGTGCCGATGCTGACCGTCGCCGCGGTCGCGGTCGGGATGGGGCTGGTCGCCGCGCACCTGTTCCTGCGCGCGCAGATGCACTACGACCTGCGGCTGCCCGGGCTCGGGTTCGCCGCCGTGGTGGCCGTCGGGCTGCTCGGCTGCCTCGCCGTCATCGCCGCCACGCTGCCGCTGCTGGAGCGCGTCACCGGTCCGCAGACCGCGCGCAGCGAATGAGCGCGCGCCAGGTGGGCCGGCCACACCCGGAGCCCCGGCCGGCCCACCGGCGCAGCCATCCAACTGTGCGGTTTTGCACAGCCGCTTTTACTGAACGGTAACTTAGACTCCGGCCATGGACGACGCGATGCCGGGACGCCTGCCGGAGCGGGACCGCCCGTGGGTGATGCGCACGTACGCCGGGCACTCCTCCGCCGCGGCCTCCAATGCGCTCTACCGCCGCAACCTGGCCAAGGGGCAGACCGGGCTGTCGGTCGCGTTCGACCTGCCCACCCAGACCGGGTACGACCCGGACCACGAGCTGGCCGCCGGCGAGGTGGGCCGGGTCGGGGTGCCGGTGGCCCACCTCGGCGACATGCGCGCGCTCGTCGACGGCATCCCGCTGGCCGAGATGAACACCTCGATGACGATCAACGCGCCGGCCATGTGGATGCTGGCGCTCTACGGCACGGTCGCCATGGAGCAGGGCTGGACCGCCGACAGGCTCTCCGGCACCACGCAGAACGACATCATCAAGGAGTACCTGTCCCGGGGGACGTACATCTTTCCCCCGGCGGCTTCCCTGCGGCTCACCGCCGACGTCGTCGCGCACACGCTGAAGACGATGCCGAGGTGGAATCCGGTGAACATCTGCTCCTACCACCTCCAGGAGGCCGGCGCCACGCCGGTGCAGGAGGTCGGGTTCGCGCTGGCCACCGCCGTCGCCGTGCTCGACACGGTGCGCGACTCCGGGCAGGTGCCGGCCGAGCGGATGGGCGACGTGGTCCAGCGGATCTCCTTCTTCGTCAACGCCGGGGTGCGCTTCGTCGAGGAGATCGCCAAGATGCGCGCGTTCGGCGCGCTCTGGGACGAGATCACCCGCGAGCGGTACGGCGTGACCGAGGCCAAGCAGCGCCGGTTCCGCTACGGCGTGCAGGTCAACTCGCTGGGCCTGACCGAGGCGCAGCCGGAGAACAACATCCAGCGGATCGTGCTGGAGATGCTCGGCGTCACGCTCTCCCGGGACGCCCGGGCCCGGGCCGTGCAGCTGCCCGCCTGGAACGAGGCGCTCGGCCTGCCCCGCCCGTGGGACCAGCAGTGGTCGCTGCGCATGCAGCAGGTGCTGGCGTACGAGTCGGACCTGCTCGAATATCCGGACCTGTTCGACGGCTCGCACGTGATGACCGCGCTCGTCGACGACATCGTCACCGGGGCCCGGGTCGAGCTGGACAAGGTGCTGGAGATGGGCGGCGTGGTGACCGCCGTGGAGTCCGGCTACCTCAAGAGCGCGCTGGTCGCCTCGCTCGCCGACCGGCGCCGGCGGATGGAGTCCGGCGCCGACGTGGTGATCGGCGTCAACCGGTTCACCGAGACCGAGCCGTCTCCGCTGACCGCGGCCGGCGCCGAGGCGATCGAGCAGGTGGACCCGGCCGTCGAGGCGACCGCCGTGGACGGCGTACGCGCATGGCGGGCCGGGCGGGACGCGGCGGCCGTGGACGCGGCGCTGGACCGGCTGCGCGCGGACGCCGCGACCACCACGAACCTGATGCCGGCGACGCTCGCCTGCGTGGCTGCGGGCGTGACCACGGGGGAGTGGGCGGGCGCGCTGCGTCAGGTCTTCGGCGAGTACCGGGCGCCGACCGGGCTGTCCGGGGCGGCCGGGGCCGGCGGCGACGCGGGCCTCGCGGCGGTCCGCGAACGGGTCGCCGCCACCGCCCGGGAGCTGGGCAGCGGCCGGCTGCGCCTGCTGGTCGGCAAGCCGGGGCTGGACGGGCACTCCAACGGCGCCGAGCAGATCGCGGTGCGCGCCCGCGACGCCGGCTTCGAGGTGATCTACCAGGGCATCCGGCTGACCGCCGGGCAGATCGTGGCCGCCGCGGTGGAGGAGGACGTCGACCTGGTCGGCCTCTCCGTGCTCTCCGGCTCGCATCTGGCCGCCGTGCCGGCGGTGCTGGACGGGCTGCGCGCCGCCGGGCGGGGTGACCTGCCGGTGGTGGTGGGCGGCATCATCCCGCCGGCCGACGCGGAGGCATTGCGGGCCGCCGGGGTGGCCCGGGTGTTCACGCCGAAGGACTTCGCGCTCACCGGCATCATCGACGAGCTGGTCACCGTCATCCGCGAGCGCATGTAGGGCGGGATCCGGCCCGGGACGGCGAGGAAAAGCCTAAAGTCGGGGCAAGACACCACGGAAGGGCGGAAAAATGACCGCGTCTTTGGAGATGCCCCGGGTCCAGGAGTGTGCCGTCCGGTCCTGCGCCTACAACCACACGAACGACTGCCACGCGTTCGCCATCACGATCGGCAGCAGCGACCACGCGCACTGCCACACCTACGTGGACATGCCGGTGCGCGGCGGCATCGCGCAGTCGACCGCCCAGGTGGGCGCCTGCACGCGCTCCGACTGCCAGCACAACTCCGACCTGGAGTGCCACGCCCCGGCCATCACCGTCGGCCCGGACATGGACCTGGCCGACTGCATGACCTACCGCAGCCGCTGAGCGGTCCCCGGCAACGGGTAAGCGGCGGGTGACGCGGGCCGGGCGCGGCCCCGGTCAGACGCGGAAGCCGGCCGCCCGGGCGGCGGCGCGTTCCCGGCGGCGTTCCCCGCGTCGGCGGAACAACCAGACGACGAACGCCACCAGGCCGACCGCGAACACCAGCACCAGCACCGGCAGCAGGATCGCCACCACCGACATGATCACGCTGGTGGCGTCCTCGGCGGTGCTCGCCACCGGTGCGCCGAAGCCGGCAGTGGTCGCGTTGACCACCGGCCGGGCGGCGGCCTTGAGCAGGTGCACGCCGAGCGCGATGAGCACGCCGACCACCACCGGCACCCACTGGTGGGTGGAGAAGAACGTGTCCGGGTCGCTCACCGTCACCGTCTCCGACCCGGACCCCGCGCCGAAGGCCAGACCACCCGCGGTCGGCCGGACCACCGTCTGCACCATGTCGTTGACGTGGTCGACCACCGGCACCTTGTCGGCCACCACCTCGACCGCCAGCAGCACGGCGAGGATCAGCAGCACCCAGCCGTTGCCCAGCCACTGCCAGCCGCTCGGCAGCTCGATCAGGTCGGTGTAGCGGGCCAGCAGGCCCATCAGCATCAGCGGGATGTAGGCGTTGAGGCCCGCCGAGGCGGCGAGACCGGAACCGGTGAGGACTTCGAGCACGATCTCAATATGGCACCGGTGCGCCAGTGGCGCTCGTCGGCGCCGGCCGGGGCCTCGGCTACCCTCGTCGGGTGCGGTTGGTCATTGCGAAGTGCTCGGTGGACTACGTCGGACGACTCTCGGCTCACCTGCCGCCGGCCACCCGGCTGCTCATGGTGAAGGCGGACGGCTCGGTCTCGATCCATGCGGACGACCGGGCCTACAAGCCGTTGAACTGGATGAGCCCGCCGTGCCGGCTGGAGGAGGCGCCCGGCGTGTGGCGGGTGGTCAACAAGGCCGGCGAGGAGCTGCGCATCACCCTGGAGGAGATCTTCCAGGACACCTCCTACGAGCTGGGCATCGACCCCGGCCTGCGCAAGGACGGCGTCGAGGCGCACCTGCAGGAGTTGCTCGCCGCCAACCCGGGGACGCTGGGCGAGGGCTACACGCTGGTCCGCCGGGAGTACATGACCGCGATCGGTCCGGTCGACCTGCTCTGCCGCGACGCCGACGCCGGCGCGGTCGCGGTCGAGGTGAAGCGGCGCGGCGAGATCGACGGGGTGGAGCAGCTCACCCGCTACCTGGAGCTGATGAACCGCGACCCGCTGCTCGCGCCGGTCACCGGCGTCTTCGCGGCGCAGGAGATCAAGCCGCAGGCGCGGGTGCTCGCCACCGACCGGGGCATCCGCTGCGTGGTCGTCGACTACGACAAGCTGCGCGGCATCGAGCGCGACGAGCTGACGCTGTTCTAGCGCTTCCGGCCGTACATCAGCTTGGCCACCCTGACCAGGCGGGCGACGTCGGCCGGGGTGCGTTCGAACGTCATCGACGGCAGCAGCGAGCGGGCCCGGCGGCGGGTGACCGCCTTGGGGCGGCCGAACTCGCGCAGCCCGTCCTCGCCGTGGATGCGCCCGAAGCCGGAGTCGCCGGTGCCGCCGAACGGCAGCGTCGACATGCCGGCGAACGTCAGCGCCGAGTTGACCGAGGCCATCCCGGAGCGCAGCCGCCGCGCCACGGCCACCGCCCGCGCCCGGCCGAAGACCGAACCCCCGAGGCCGTACGGCAGCGCGTTGGCCCGCTCGACGGCCTCGTCGACGTCGCGGACCCGGCCGACGGTCAGCGTCGGGCCGAACGTCTCCTCGCGTACGGCGGCGGAGTCCTCCGGCACGTCGACCAGCACGGTCGGGTGCACGTACGGCGGCTGGACCGCCTCCGGGCCGCCGAGCACCGCGCGGCCACCCCGGGCGACCGCGTCGTCGATGTGGCGGCGGATGACGTCGATCTGGGACGGCATGGTGATCGGGCCGAGGTCGGCCCCCTCGGCGCCCACGGTGAGCCGGCCGGCCTTCGCCACCACCTTGTCGACGAACGCGTCGAAGACCTCGTCGACCGCGTAGACCCGTTCGATGCCGATGCAGGTCTGGCCGGCGTTGGTCAGGCCGCCCCACACGGCCGCCTCGGCGGCGGCGTCCAGGTCGGCGTCCGAGTCGACGATCATCGCGTCCTTGCCGCCGGCCTCCAGCAGCACCGGGGTGAGCGTCTCGGCGCAGGCCGCCATCACCTTCTTGGCGGTGGCGGTCGAGCCGGTGAAGGCCACCTTCGCCACCCCGGAGCGGCACAGCGCCGCGCCGACGTCGCCCAGGCCGTGCACCGCCTGGAACACCTGCTGCTCCGGCACCACCTCGGCGAACCGGTCGACCAGCCACTGGCCCACGGCCGGGGTGTACTCGCTGGGCTTGAAGACCACCGCGTTGCCGGCGGCCAGCGCGTAGGCGACGGAGCCGATCGGGGTGAAGACCGGGTAGTTCCACGGACCGATCACGCCGACCACGCCGTAGGGCTGGTATTCCAGGTGCCCGGTGAACTCGGCGAGGATCAGCCGGGAGCGGACCCGCCGGGGGCCGAGCACCCGGCGGGCGTTGCGCGCGGCCCAGTCGATGTGCTCCAGCGCGGTGAGGATCTCGACCACGGCGTCAGCGACCGGCTTGCCGCCCTCGGTGTGCATCAGCTCGGCCAACTCCTCGATGCGCCGGGCGAGCACGCCGCGCCAGCGCTGGAGCCGGTCCCGCCGGCCGGCGAAACCGAGCCCCGCCCACCAGTCGGCGGCGGTGCGGGCCGACTCGACGGCGGCGCGCACGTCCGTCTCGGTGGACACCGGAAGCCGGCCCGCCTCCGCGCCGGTCGCCGGGCTGGTCGACACCAGCCGGCCGTCGGAGATGAGCGGGGCCCCGGGGACATGCACGGCGGTCATGACCGCAGTCTAGACCCGAACATTACTCGCCGGTAGGTGTCGTGGGCCCGCACGCTGCGCGTACCGATCATTGTCGCATTGACGATGATTAATGGCCGATCGCGCCCTTCCCGCCCGTCCGAACGGCGAACAGGAGGTGACCGCCCGGGGTCACGGGGGTGACCGCGCGGCGGTGGGAGCCACTACGGTGAGGTGGCAGGCTGACGCCGCGGGGCGATGTGGGGTGGAGGTCGACTGTCCATGGAGGAGCATCCTGAGCTGATGCCGTTGCTGACGGTGTCCGGCGGGGCGATGCGCGGGCTCAGTTTCCGGGTCGGACGCGGCGTGCAGGTGATCGGCCGGGCGCCGAACGCCGACGTGGTGCTCGCCGACCCGCACCTGAGCCGCCGGCACGCCAGCGTCCAGGCCACCGGTGAGGGGGTGGTGCTCACCGATCTCGGCTCCACCAACGGGACCTGGCTCAACGACCGGCGGATCACCGGCAGCGTGCCGATCTCCGACGGCGACGTGGTCCGGCTCGGTCGCACCGACCTGCGCCTCTACGACCCGGGTGTGGCCCGCACCGATCCGGTCGGGATGAGCTTCGGTCGCCCGCGCCGCGATCAGCGGCCCACCCTGCCGCTGCCCGTCCCGGCGCCGCGGCAGCCGATCGAATCGCGCGAGCCACACCCCGTCGACGCCGGCTGACCCACCCCCACTCCCTCACCCCCCTCACCCCCCTCGCCCCTCATTCACGGAAAGAGTGGCCATCCGGGCTCGAATGCCCACTTTTTCCGTGAAACAGCGGCGGGGCGGGCGGGTGGGGGTGTGGGGGGTGGGCACATGGGTTTTGGGGGCGGGGCGTGGAAGCATGCGCTGATGCGAAGCGCGCGGCACACGATCCAGGCGAACGGCGTCACCCAGGCGGTCCGGGTGGCCGGACCGCCCGACGGCGTGCCGGTGCTGCTGGTGCACGGCAACGTCTCGTCGTCGGCGTTCTGGGAGCCGTTGCTGCCCCGGCTGCCGGAGACGCTCCGGGTGGTCGCGCCCGACCTGCGCGGATACGGCGAGACCGACACCGCGCCGGTCGACGCCACCCGGGGCCTCGGTGACTTCGCCGACGACGTGTCCGCCCTGCTCGACGCCCCCGGGCTGTTCGCGCCCGGCGCCCGGCCGGTGGTGGTCGGGCACTCGCTCGGTGGCGGGGTGGCGATGCGGCTGCTGGTCGACCACCCGGAGCGGGTGGCCGGGCTGCTGCTGGCGGCGCCCGTGTCGCCGTACGGCTTCGGCGGCACCCGGGACCTCGACGGCACCCCCACCACACCCGACTTCGCCGGCACCGGCGCGGGCGGGGCCAACCCGGACTTCGTGGCCCGGCTCGCCGCCGGTGACCGGGGCGCCGACGGCCCCACCAGCCCGCGCAACGTGCTGCGCGCCGCGTACGTGGCCGACCCGGCGTCGCTCGGCGACCACGAGGACCTGCTGCTGGAGAGCATGCTCACCACCGCCACCGGGGACGACAACTACCCCGGCACCGCGGTCGGCTCGGCCGCCTGGCCGGGGACCGCCGCCGGGCGGCGCGGCGTGCTCAACGCGCTCGCCCCGGCCCACTTCCGGCTCGCCGACGAGCTGGTCGCCGCGCCGGTCAAGCCGCCGGTGACCTGGGTACGCGGCGACGCCGACGTGATCGTCTCGGACACCTCGCTGTTCGACCTGGCGTACCTCGGTCAGCTCGGGATCGTGCCCGGCTGGCCCGGCGCGGACGAGTGCCCGCCGCAGCCGATGGTCGGCCAGACCCGCGCGGTGCTGGACCGGTACGCGGCGGCCGGGGGAGCGTACCGGGAGGTGGTGCTGCCGGGCTGCGGGCACAGCCCGCACCTGGAGCGGCCGGCCGAGTTCGTCGCCGAGCTGCTGGCGCTGGCCGGGGTGGCCGCGCCCGCCTGAGGTGGGGGTGCGTGAAATATCCCACGGCGTCTCGACAACACAGCGTCACGTGGCAGACTCCGGCGCATAACCTTAGCGGCCGTTCATGTCGGCAACGGCGGAGTCAACCGAGGGAGGCCGGGCGTGGCGCGCGAGTTCACCAGGGTGGGTGTGGTGGGGCTGGGCACCATGGGTGCCGGCATCGTCGAGGTGTTCGCCCGCAACGGCCTCGACGTGACCGCGGTGGAGATCTCCGACGCCGCGCTGGAGCGGGGCCGGGCCACGTTGACCGGCTCCACCGACCGCGCCGTGGCCAAGGGCAAGCTCGCCGAGGCCGACCGGGACGCGCTGTTGTCGCGGGTCGACTTCCGGGTCGGGCTGGAGGCTCTGCACGACGTGGACCTGGTGATCGAGGCGGTGCCCGAGCACCTGGACCTGAAGCAGCGGATCTTCGCCGAGCTGGACCGGGTCTGCAAGCCCGAGGCCATCCTGGCCACCAACACGTCGTCGCTGAGCGTCACCGAGATCTCCGTCGCGACCACCCGGCCGAACCAGGTCATCGGCATCCACTTCTTCAACCCCGCCCCGGTGATGAAGCTGGTCGAGGTCGTGCGCACGGTGGTCACCTCGGCCGAGGTGGTGGCCGACGTGGAGGCGCTCTGCGAGCGGCTCGGCAAGGTCGACGTGACCATCAGCGACCGGGCCGGGTTCATCGCCAACGCGCTGCTCTTCGGCTACCTCAACCACGCGGTCGGCATGTTCGAGGCCCGTTACGCCACCCGTGAGGACATCGACGCCGCGATGAAGCTCGGCTGCGGCCTGCCGATGGGCCCGCTGGCGCTGATGGACCTGATCGGCCTGGACACCGCGTACGAGATCCTCGACACGATGTACCGGCGCGGCGGCCGGGACCGCCGGCACGCCCCGGCGCCGCTGCTCAAGCAGATGGTCACCGCCGGGCTGCTCGGCCGGAAGTCCGGGCGCGGCTTCTACACCTACGAGCGGCCGGGCTCGCCCAGGGTCGTACCCGACGAGCACACGCCGGTCGCCGCGGAGGTCGCGGCTGCCGACGGCGCCCGGGTCGTGGCCAAGGTCGGCATCGGCCACGCGAGGAGTGAGCTTGCGAGCCCCGCAGTCGTGGCCAAAGTCGGGGTCGTCGGGTCGGGAACCATGGCCACCGGCATCATCGAGGTCTTCGCCAAGGCCGGCTACGAGGTCATCTCGGTGACCCGGGGCGCGGAGAAGTCCGCGAAGGTCTGCGAGGCGCTCAAGACCTCGCTCAACAAGGGCGTGGTCCGGGGCAAGCTCGCCGAGACCGACCGCGACGCCGCGCTGGGTCGGATCACCTGGTCCGCCACGCTCGAGCACCTCGCCGACGTCGACCTGGTGGTCGAGGCCGTGGTCGAGGAGCTGAGCGTCAAGAAGGCGCTGTTCGCGAGCCTGGACGAGATCTGCAAGCCGGGCGTGGTGCTCGCCACCACCACCTCCTCGCTGCCGGTGATCGACGTGGCGATGGCCACCCAGCGACCGGCCGACGTGATCGGCCTGCACTTCTTCAACCCGGCGCCGATCATGCCGCTGGTCGAGATCGTCCGCACCATCCGCACCTCCGCCGAGACGTCGGCCACCGCCCGCACGGTCTGCGCGGCGGTGGGCAAGACCGGCGTGGTGTGCGGCGACCGCTCCGGCTTCATCGTCAACGCGCTGCTCTTCCCGTACCTGAACGACGCGGTGAAGATGCTGGAGGCCAACTATTCCACGGCCGACGACATCGACTACGCGATGAAGCTCGGCTGTGGCTACCCGATGGGCCCGTTCGAGCTGCTCGACGTGGTCGGCCTGGACGTCTCGCTGGCCATCCAGCGGGAGCTCTACCTGGAGCTGCGCGAGCCCGGCTTCGCCCCCGCGCCGCTGCTGGAGCACCTGGTCACCGCCGGCTACCTGGGCCGCAAGAGCGGCCGGGGCTTCCGCGATCACACCAACCGCTGACCGGGTCGACGACCCGCGCCGGTGACGGCGTCATGAGGGTGTGACCTTCGAGGAGTACGTCGGCAGCCGGGGCCCGGCCCTGTTGCGCCTGGCCCGGCTGCTGACCGGCGACGCGCACCGCGCCGACGACCTGACCCAGGCGTGCCCGTGCCAAGATCGCCGGGGGCGGCCGTAGGCTGGTAATCGTGAGTCCCCGTCGTAATCGGCCCCGCCGGGAAGAAGAAGGCGCCGGGCTGGACACCGAGCGTGCCCGGCACGGCGTGCCGACCGTGCAGCGGTGGCGCGACGGCGACTGGCAAATACGCGGGATCAGCGGCGGCGCGTCCACCAAGACGTACCGCTGTCCCGGCTGCGACCAGGAGATCCGGCCGGGCGTGCCGCACCTGGTGGCCTGGCCGGCCGACGACCGGGGCGACCTGACCGACCGCCGGCACTGGCACAGCGGGTGCTGGCGGGCCCGGGACCGGCGCGGACCGAACCTCCAGCGCGGCCGGGGTGCGCCCCGCCACGGCTGAGCGATCTGGATCACCAGGTTCCCGCCCCAGCGGGCGGCGCGGCGCGCCACGCGGGAGACTGGCACGGTGAGCACTGCGATTCGCGCGTCGTCGGTCCTGCCCGGTCGCCGGGAGGACATCGAGCTGCACACCGCCGACGGGCTGACCCTCGTCGGTGAGCTGGCCCGGCCGCTGGAGCGTGCGCCCGCCGCCACCCTGGTCTGCCTGCACCCCCTGCCCACGCACGGCGGGATGATGGACAGCCACGTGTTCCGCAAGGCGGCGTGGCGGTTGCCCGCGCTGGCCGACCTGGCCGTGCTCCGGTTCAACACCCGGGGCACCAGCAGTGTCCGCGGCACCAGCGAGGGGGCGTTCGACAACGCCGTCGGCGAGCGGTTCGACGTGGCCGCCGCGATCGAGTACGCCGAGTTCCACGAGTTGCCGAACGTCTGGCTCGTCGGGTGGTCGTTCGGCACCGACCTGGCGCTCAAGTACGGCTGCGACCCGGCGGTGGCCGGCGCGATCCTGCTCTCCCCGCCGCTGCGCTTCTCCGCACCGGCGGACCTGACCGTCTGGGCCGAGTCGGGCAAGCCGCTCACCGCCCTCGTCCCCGAGTTCGACGACTACCTGCGCCCGGCGGAGGCCCGCGAGCGGTTCGCCGCCGTGCCGCAGGCCGAGGTGGTCGGCGTGGACGGCGCCAAGCACCTCTGGGTCGGTGACGCCGAGCGGGTGCTCGACGAGATCGTCCGGCGGACGGCCCCCGGCGTGCCCCTGCCGCTGCCGACCACCTGGGACGGCCCGATGGAGACCGGCGACGTCAGCGCGTACGCCGACCGCACGGTCGCCGCGTTCGCCGACACCCCGGTCCCCGGCCCGGCCCAGCGCCGCGCCGAGTAGTGCCTGAGCGCGCGTCCTGTCGGGGCAGCACCACCTCGCGCAGGATCAACTGCAACGCGGCCACCTCGTTGACTGACACCGCCCGACGCATGATCTTCGGGTAGCGCAGGTAGTTCTCCACCTGCTGGTGGACCAGGAAGAACACCAGGCAGGCGACGCCCACCGGCAGGTCGGTGGCGAGGCCGACCAGGGTCATCACCACCGCGCCCAGGGTTGCGCCGATCTGCGGGATCAGCTCGGTCACCGCCACCACCACGGCCAGGGCGAACCGATGCCCTCCCGGCTCCCGGTCGGCCGGTCCGAGCGACTCGCGGCGGGTCGGTCGGCGTGTCCGAGCGGCTAGCGGCGGGTCGGTCGGCGTGTCCGAGCGGCTAGCGGCGGGTCGGTCGGCCGGTCCGAGCGACTCGCGGCGGGCCGCATGTCGCCGACGCCATGGCCCGCTGCCCGCAGACTAGCCGCCGTCGTCCGCCCCGACCATCCCTGCGCCACCTCGCGCTGTCGCCCCGGATGCCGTCACCCGTTCCCGGTCGTGCCAGCAGCGCCCGGCGGAGGGGCCGCCGGATGGCGCCGTTCCGGCGAGCCGGTGTGGATCTCGTCTCGCCGGGCACGACCGAACCCAGATCGCGGGACAGGCGGCTCGGATGCAGCCGTACCGTTCCACTCGCGGCCGTGCTGGCGCGCGGGTGGAACGCCATGGTTGTCTCAAGCGCCTGGAGACAGCCGTGCTGTTCCACTGGTGGGCTCGCTGGCGTGCTGGTGGAACGCCATGGTTGTCTCAAGCGCCAAGGGGCAGCCGTGGTGCTTCATTCGGAGGCGAGGCGGTCGCCGCCGGCCCGCCGAGTGGGGTGGACACCGCGGGCGCCGAGGGCCGGTCACCCGCGCTGGCGGGTCAGTCCTTGTCGACGGTGACCGCGCTGGGCTTGGCGCTGCGCTCGTCGGTGGTGGGCTTGGTCGGGCGCTTGCCGTTCTCGCCGGTGCTAGTGATCTTCGTGGGAGTGGCGCCCCGGCCCCCCTCACCCGGCACGGCGGCCACGGTGGGCTCCCCGTCGACGCCCGCGCCGACGGCCGAGTCCATCGTCGTCACCGGCTCGGCGATCGGCTTCACCTGCCCGGCCCCCGCCGGCTCGCCGGTCGACCGGTTCACGCCCTTGTCCGGCCCGGGGCCGTCGGCCGTCACCGCGGCGCTGCCCTTCGCCGCACCGTTGGCGGCGGTGGCGAGGTCACCGGGGTCGACCGGGGTCGCCGTGATGCCGGCCGCGTCGGCATCGCGGCGCAGCGCCGTGAGCCGGTTCTCCAGGTCGTCGGACTCCTGCCGGGACCGCCACGTCTCGGTGCGCAGGTCGGCCAGCTCCTGCTGCGCCTTGGCGATCTCCAGCATCACCTGCGCCAGCTGCTGTCGGCCGGCGGCCACCTCCTGCTGGGTGGCGGCGAGGTGCTGCTGGGTGGTGGCCAGGTGCTGCTGCGTCGTGGCCGCGTACTCCTCGAACTGGCGACGTGAGGCCGCGACGTGCTCGTCGGCCTTGCGGCGCTGCTCGGTGGCGCTCGCCTCGGCCCGGCGCAGCAGCTCGGCGGCCTCCAGTTCGGCCTGCTGCCGCATGGTGAGCGCGTCGGACTCGGCGGCCTGCCGGATGCCCGCGGCGTCCCGCTCGATCTCGTCGCGCCGGGTCGCGTACGCCTGCTCCAGTTCCTCGTGCCGAGTGGTGTGCTGCTTGTCGAGCTCGTCGCGACGCCTGGCGAACTCCTGCTCGGCGGCGGCGCGGCGTTGGGCCAGCTCCTTCTCCGCCTTCTCCCGCTGCCCGGCCACCTCCTTCTCCACCCCGGCCCGCCACGCGCCCAACTCCTGCTGGGTCGTCGCCCGGGACTGCTGCACGTACGCCTCGGTCTCGGTGCGCATCCGCTGCACGTACGCCTCGACCTCGGCGCGGTTGCGCTTGCCGGCCTCGACGGCCTCGCCGGTGAGCCGGTTGGCCTCGGTGCGGGCCCGGCCGCGGGTGGCCTTGGCGGCCTCCTCCGCGTCGTCCACGATCTTCTTGGCCTCGGCGAGCGCCTTGGCGTGGGTGGCCCGGCCAGCCTCGGCGGCGGCGTCGGTGAGCCGCTTGGCCTCCTGCTGGCCCTTGGCGTGCACCTCCTTGGCCGCCTCGCGCAACTGGTTGGCCTCCTGCTGGGCCTTGGCCAGCGCCTCCTTTGCCGACTCACGCAGCCGGGCGGCCTCCTGCTGGGCGCGGGAGTGGATCTCCTTGGCGGTGTCCCGTAGCTGGGTGGCCTCCTGCTGTGCCTTGGCCAGCGCGTCCTGGGCGGTCCGGCGCAGCTTCTCGGCCTCGTCCTGAGCTGCCGTACGCAGCTTCGTGGACTCGTCCTTGGCGGCCTTCAGCGTGGCCTCCGCCTCGGCCTTGCGCGCGGCGGTGTGCCGCTCCTCCTCGGCCCGGCGCGCGGCGAGCGCGATCTCGAAGTCCTTGAGGGCCTGCGCGGCCTGTTCCCGGGCCTCCTCGACGATGTGCTCGGCGGCGGCCCGGCGGGCCTCGATCTCCTCGTTGGCGGCGGCGAGAATGTCGTCGGCCTGCTCCTCGGCCATGGTGAGGATCTGCTCGACGCGGGGACCGAGGTGCCGGAACGAGGCGCGGTCGACCACGCCCACGTGCTTGCGCACCTGGGCGAGGTCGCGCTGCAACACCTCGACCTGGCCGGCCAGCTTGTGGATCTGGGTGTACGCCTGCTCCCGCTCGGTCGTCAGCGCCGCGATCTCGTGCTCCGCGCGGGCGACATAGCGGTCGACCTGTCGTTTCTCATATCCCCGCAGCGCGGACTCGAAGCTGGGTTCCGTGGTCACGTCCCCGCCGAGCGCGAACAGTTCCTCGCCGTGCGACATGCCCCCATCCTCACACGCATCCGGCTCTGTGGGGGCGATACGGACGCCCCTTCTGGGACCTACTTCACCCTCGTGGCGAAACGGGCCGGAGAAAGCATGACGGCGCGGAGTGACCCCGGGTCACCGGTGTCACTCCGCGCCGCGGCTCATGCCCCGTCAGCGGGTGGTGCTCAGCCGGCCGACTCGGCCGTGACCTTCTGCCCGGCGGCGTCGCCCTTCGGCGCGTCGCCCTTGTTGCCGCCCGCCGGCACGCCCGGCACGATGCCGGCCAGGCCGGAGAGCATCTGCCCGAGCTGCGACGTCACCGCGTCCTTCTGCCGGGTGAGGTCCTCGACCTCGCGGCGAGCCGCCTGCGTGGTCAGCTCGGCCTCGGTGCGGGCCTCGTTGAGCACCCGCTGCGACTCGGCCCGGGCCTCGTTCAGCGTCTTGTCGGCCAGCGCCTTGGCCTTGTCGACGGTGTCGTTGGCGGTGCGCTCGGACTCGACCCGACGGGCCTCGGCCCGCTGCTCGATCTCCTTCGCCCGCTCCTGGGCGGCCCGGGCCCGCTGCTCGGCCTCGTTGACCATCTTCTGGGTCTGGCTGACCTGGGCAGCGTGCCGCGCCGACTCCTCGCGCTCGGCCTTCTCGCGTCGCTCGGCGAGCTGGAGCTCCAGGGCCTGGAGGTCCTTGTCGCGCTTGTCGCGCGCGTCGGTGAGCAGCTTCGTCGCCTCGGCCCGCTTCTCCTCGGCCTCACGGGCGGCCTTGGCCCGCTGCTGGGTGATCTCCCGCTCGGCGGTGGCGCGCAGCGTGGCGACCTCCCGCTCGACAGTCGACTTCAGCTCGGCCACCTCGTGCGCGGTGACCGTACGCAGCTGCTTGGTCTCCCGGTCGGCGTCGGCGCGCAGCGTGTCCGCCTCGCGGCGGGCCTGCACCCGCACCTCGGCGGCCTCGCGCTCGGCGGCGGTGCGGACGCTGCCGGCCTCGCGCTCGGCGGTGGCCTTCATGGCGGCGGCCTCGGCGCGCGCCTTGTCGGTGATCTCGCGGGCCTCCAGGCGGGCGGCGGAGAGGATGCCCTCCGACTCGCGCTTGGCCTCGTTGCGGTGGTCGTTGGCCTGCTCCTCGGCCAGCCGGAGGATCTGCTCGACCCGGGTGCCCAGGCCGGAGAGGGTCGGCCGGCTGTTCTCCTCGAGCTGCTTGTTGGTCTCGGTGAGCTTCTGTTCGAGCGCGCCCTGGCGCTGCTCGGCCTGGCGGAGGCGGCGCTGGGCGTCGTTCATCCGCTGCTCGGCCTCGGCGCGGGCCTGCTCGGACTGGCTCAGTGCGGCACTCAGCCGGCCGATGAAGTCGTCGACCTGGTTGGTGTTGTATCCACGCAGGCCAACGGTGAAATCGGGCTGTGAGTTCGCGTTATCGAAGAACGCAAGAGGGGAGGACTGCTGCTGGGGCATTGGGACATACTCGCAGACGCCCCAGGGTGGTTCGCAAGAGTGGTCGGCACCTTTCGCGTCCTCTTTACATGGTCAACTCGCCCCGGCCGGCGGGACCGGACCAACCGGCGATCTTGGCAGGTCCGGGCGCGGCGGGCGGCGCGGCGGCGGTGCCGGGAAAGGGCCGCGGGACATCGCCCGCGGCCCTTTGTCGGTACGACTGTCCGCACGCCGTTCGAATGGCGTCACCCTCGGCCGGAAAGGTAATCCGGCATCACCGTACGGTCAGTGCCCGCGGAACCGGTTGATCGCGCTTTCGTGCCGGGACCGCAGCTCGGTGTCCCGGACGCCGAGCCCGTCGGTGGGCGCCAGGCAGCGCACGCCGACCTTGCCCTGGTGCGCGTTGCGGTGCACCTCGTACGCGGCCTGGCCGGTCTGCTCCAGCGGATAGGTCCTCGACACGGTCGGGTGCACCTTGCCGAGCGCGACCAGCCGGTTGGCCTGCCACGCCTCGTGGTAGTTGGCGAAGTGGCTGCCGACGATGCGCTTGAGGTGCATCCACAGGTAGCGGTTGTCGTACTGGTGCAGGAAGCCGCTGGTGGAGGCGCAGGTGACGATCGTGCCGCCCTTCTTGGCGACGTAGACGCTGGCGCCGAAGGTCTCCCGGCCCGGGTGCTCGAAGACGATGTCCGGGTCCTCGCCGCCGGTCAGCTCGCGGATCCGCTCGCCGAAGCGGCGCCACTCGTCCTGGTCCTGCGTCTGCTCGTCGGACCAGAACCGAAACCCCTCGGCGGTGCGGTCGATGACCAGCTCGGCACCCATCTTCCGGCACAGCTCGGCCTTCTCCGGCGAGGAGACCACGCAGACCGGGATCGCACCGCCGTTGAGCGCCATCTGGGTGGCGTAGCCGCCCAGGCCGCCGGAGGCGCCCCAGATCAGCACCACGTCGCCCTGCTTCATGTTCGCGCCGTGGTGCGACACGAGCTGCCGGTACGCGGTGGAGTTGACCAGCCCCGGGCTGGCCGCCTCCTCCCAACTCAGGTGGCGCGGCTTGGGCATCAGCTGGTTGGCCTTGACCACGCACAGCTCGGCCAGGCCACCGAAGTTGGTCTCGAAGCCCCAGATCCGCTGCTGCGGGTCGAGCATGGTGTCGTCGTGGCCGGCGGCGTCCTCCAGCTCGACCGACAGGCAGTGCGCGACCACCTCGTCGCCGGCGGACCACCGGGTCACCCCGGGGCCGGTGCGCAGCACCACGCCGGCCGCGTCCGAGCCGACCACGTGGTACGGCAGGTCGTGCCGGCGGGTCAGCTCGGAGAGCCGGCCGTAGCGCTGGAGGAACTTGAACGTGGGCAGCGGCTCGAAGATGCTGGTCCACACCGTGTTGTAGTTGATCGCGCTGGCCATCACCGCGACCAGCGCCTCGCCCGGGCCCAGCTCGGGGGTGGGCACCTCCTGGACGTGCAGCGCCTTGCGCGGGTCCTTGTCCCGGGTGGCCATGCCGTCGAACATGCGGGTGTCCTCGGCGCGGACCACCACGCCGCGGTAGCTCTCCGGCACCGGCAGGCCGGCGAGGGCGGCGAGTTGCCGTTCCGGCTGCGCCGAGCCCTCCGCCGCCATGATCGCTTCAAGGATGTCCTGCACGGTGACCTCCCGTTCGTCAGCACCCGCACCGGGGGCAGGGGTGCTGCCATCGTCGGCGCCGGCGCGACGGGACCACCATGTCGACGATCGACACATCCGGCACCGGTCGCGCTCCTGTGGGGCCGGACGTTACTGAAGGGTAGCTTGGCTCGGAAGCCCTGTGTGAAAAACCGCATCCGCCGATGCGTGGAGCTGCCCGTGGGAACGTGCAACCGCGCATGGCCGCGCGCCTTCCCACGTGTTAGGAGGGGCCCCTTGTTAACAGACGGGTGTTAACAGGGGGCCCCTGCTTGCACCTCAGGCGGGTTGGACGAGTTCGATCAGCACGCCGCCGGCGTCCTTCGGGTGCACGAAGTTGACCCGGGAGTTCGACGTGCCGCGCCGGGGCGCCTCGTAGAGCAGCCGCACCCCGCGCTCGCGCAGCGCCGCGCAGGCCACGTCGATGTCCGCCACCGTGTAGGCGACCTGCTGGATGCCCGGACCGCGCTTGTCCAGGAACTTGCCGATGGTCGAGTCGGGCGAGAGCGGGGCGAGCAACTGCACCATGCCGCCGTCGGCGTCCGGCCCGACCGCCAGCATCGCCTCGCGTACGCCCTGCTCGTCGTTCGTCTCGGTGTGCACGCAGCGCATGCCGAAGGTGCGCTGGTAGAAGTCGATCGCGGCGTCCAGGTCCGCCACGGCGATCCCGACGTGGTCGATGCGGCGCAGCCCGATGTCTGTGACAAACTCGGCAGCGGGCTCGACGGAGGAGTTCTCAGCCATGGCGCTAGTCTGACCGAACAATCGTTAAGGCGTACAGGTCGGCACCCCCCTCGGAGGCAGGCATGGCTTCGGTGATCGTCAGCGGCGCGCGGACCCCGATGGGGCGCCTGCTGGGCAACCTCAAGGACCTCCCGGCAACCAGGCTCGGCGGCATCGCGATCAAGGCGGCGCTGGAGCGCGCCGGCGTGGCACCCGACCAGGTGCAGTACGTGATCATGGGGCAGGTGCTCCAGGCCGGCGCCGGGCAGATCCCGGCCCGGCAGGCCGCCGTCGAGGCCGGCATCCCGATGTCCACCCCGGCGCTGACCATCAACAAGGTCTGCCTCTCCGGCCTGGACGCGATCGCGCTGGCCGACCAGCTCATCCGGGCCGGCGAGTTCGACGTCGTGGTGGCCGGCGGGATGGAGTCGATGACGAACGCCCCGCACCTGCTGCTCGGTCAGCGCGCCGGTTACAAGTACGGCGACGTGACGATCAAGGACCACATGGCCCTCGACGGGCTCACCGACGCCTGGGACTGCTGCTCGATGGGCGAGTCCACCGAGCGGCACGGCGCGCGGCACGGCATCGGTCGCGAGGAGCAGGACGCGTTCGCCGCGGCCAGCCACCAGCGTGCCGCCGCCGCGCAGAAGAACGGCCACTTCGCCGAGGAGATCACCCCGGTGATCATCCCGCAGCGCAAGGGCGACCCGCTGGTGATCAGCGAGGACGAGGGCATCCGGCCGGACACCACCGCCGAGTCGCTGGGCAAGCTGCGCCCCGCCTTCACCAAGGACGGGACCATCACCGCCGGCAGTTCCTCGCCGATCTCCGACGGTGCCGCCGCGGTGGTCGTGATGAGCAAGGCGAAGGCGACCGAGCTGGGGCTCACCTGGCTGGCCGAGATCGGCGCGCACGGCAACGTCGCCGGGCCGGACAACTCGCTGCACTCGCAGCCGTCCAACGCCATCAACCACGCCCTGCGCAAGGGCGGCCTGGGCATCGACGACCTCGACCTCATCGAGATCAACGAGGCGTTCGCCGCGGTCGGCATCCAGTCCACCCGCGACCTCGGGATCGACGCGGACAAGGTCAACGTCAACGGCGGGGCCATCGCGCTCGGCCACCCGATCGGCATGTCCGGCGCCCGGCTGGTGCTCACGCTCGCGCTGGAGCTGAAGCGGCGGGGCGGCGGCACCGGCGCGGCGGCGCTCTGCGGCGGCGGCGGCCAGGGCGACGCGCTGATCATCCACGTGCCGTCGGGTGGCGAGTCCGACGCGTGAGTGACGTGACCGATCCGGGTGCCGGCCCGGTGCGCCGCAGCCGGGACGTACCCCTGCTGGTCGAGCGGGCCCGCGCGGGTGACCCCCGCGCAGTGGCCCGGCTGATCACCCTGGTCGAGTCCGGCGACGAGGCGTTGCCGCAGGTCGCGGCTGCGCTGGCGCCCTACGCCGGGCACGCCCAGGTGGTCGGCCTGACCGGCTCGCCGGGCGTGGGCAAGTCGACCACCACGAACGAGCTGGTCCGCGCGCTGCGGGTGCGCGGTCACCGGGTCGGCGTGCTGGCCATCGACCCGTCCAGCCCGTTCACCGGCGGGGCGATCCTCGGCGACCGGGTCCGGATGCAGGACCATGCGACCGATCCCGGGGTCTACATCCGTTCCATGTCCAGCCGGGGCCACCTCGGCGGGCTCTCCGCGGCGACGCCCCAGGCGGTGCGCGTGCTGGAGGGCGCGGGCTGCGACGTGGTGCTGGTCGAGACCGTCGGGGTCGGGCAGGCCGAGGTGGAGGTGGCCTCGCTTGCCGACACCACGCTGGTGCTGCTCGCCCCGGGCATGGGCGACGCGATCCAGGCGGTCAAGGCCGGCATCCTGGAGATCGCCGACGTCTTCGTGGTCAACAAGGCCGACCGGGACGGCGTCGACGCCACCGTGCGCGACATCCAGGGCATGATCGCGCTCGGTGAGCGCGGGCCCGGGGAGTGGCGCCCGCAGGTGGTGCGCGCGATCGCCGCCCGGGCCGAGGGCATCGACGACATCGCCGCCGCGATCGACAAGCACCGCGACTGGCTGGAGCGGCACGACGAGTTGCGCCGCCGCCGGGAGGCGCGGGCCGCCGCCGAGATCGAGGCCATCGCGCTCGGCACGCTGCGCGCCCGGATCGGCTCGCTGCGCGACGGTACGCAGCTCCCCGAGCTGGCGGCCAAGGTCGCCAAGGGTGCCCTCGACCCGTACGCCGCGGCGGACGAGTTGTTGGCCCAGCTCGGCACCTGACGACCCGACTCCATGATCGACGGTCGGGGGGTGGGGCTTGTACGCTCCCGGGGTCGGGTCGGGCGAGGGTGATGGGGAGCAGGCGTGGAGCACGAGGCTACGCAGGAGCTGTCGTTGACGCCGGACGCGACGGCGGGCGGGACGACGCACGTCGCCGACGAGGTGGTCGAGAAGATCGCGGTGGCCGCCGCGAAGTCGGTGCCCGGCGTGGCCGAGCTGGGCGGTGACGTCGCCCGTTTCTTCAACGCCGTGTTCGACCGGGTCGGGCTGGACCAGCTCGGCGACGCCCGGCGCGGCTGTTCGGCGCACGTCACCAACGGCGCGGCCGTGGTCAACCTGGTCATCGTGATCGACGGCGGTCACCCCGTCCCGCAGGTCACCGACGCGGTGCGGTCCGCGGTCACCTCGGCTGTCGAGGCGTACGGGCTGCGCGTCGACGAGATCAACATCCGGGTGGACGACGTGGCGATCGGCGATCCCGGCGCATCTGTGCGCTGACCGCGAGTGGGCGCGCGTCGCCTGCAAACTCGATGGCAGAAGTGGGTCGCCGACCCCAGCCCGGCGATGATCAACATGATGACGCCGAAGTGGCGGTATCGCGCCGGCCGGGATACCGCCACTTCGGCGTAATGCCGGACGAGTGCTCGTCGGGGAAGCCACCACTTCGGCGAACCGGCGTCGCCGGTGGCGTTCCGATCGCGTGACTCGGGTACGTGCCGCACGGATGCCGGAACACCCCGAGCGGTGGGTGGAACGGCATGGACGTCAAATGGGCGCGGAAACGTCCATGCCGTTCCACCCACCCGGCCAGAGCGCCGCGAGTGGAACGGCATGGACGTCAAACGCCCGGCCCGCCGCCGCGATTGGGTCCGCCCTGCCCTGACGAGCCGGGATGCTGGCATACGCCCTGACCCACCCGAGACACGCCGCCGCTCGGCCGCCTGCGCGGGCCGGCGGGGGAGTGGACCTCGCCCCGGCGTCGGCGGAGGGCGTGACCTGTGCGCGCACGCCGGAGCGGACTGCCGGATCGGGTCAGGCGTTCGGCGGGCGGGTCAGCTCCACCTCGTCGCCGGGTAGCAGCTCCACGTCGCCCGTCGGGCCGTGGACCTCCAGGATCGGCACGCCCTCGTCGAGCTGCAAGGTGCGGCGTTCGTTGCCGGTCGGCATCCGGGCGATGACCGAGCTGCCGGCCCCGAGTTCGACCTGCCGACGTTGCGGCGCTTCCCGGACCCGGGTGCCATGGCCGCGCCTCGTGTCGACCAGACCTTCCGACCGCAGCAGCGCGATCGCCATGCGCACGGCGTCGCGACCGATCTGATGTTCCTGTGACAGCCGCGCCTCGCTGGCCAGCGTTGATCCGGCTGGCAGCTCGCCTGACTCGATCTGCTCCCGCAGTAGGTCGGCGAGCTGCACGTAGACCGGCGTGTGCGAGCGCGGATCGATGGCCATGCCCTCAGCCTTGTGCCCTCGTGGGTATCTTGACTTCTGGCCGTAGGGCCTTGTGGCCATATGTCAACTACCGTAGTTTTCGATGCACGGCCCGTGTCGGTGATGGCGGAACAGTCACTCAGTCGAGGCGGTTGCCGACTGAGTTGCCCTGGTGCCGTGCTGCGGAGTGACGCCGCGGCGGCAGGGCGGGCGGGTCCGCCCGTGCGGGGCGGACGGGTGGACCCGCCCTTCCAGTCCTTCGACCGGGGGGCGATCGTGATGCGGGAACGGTTCGTCATTCATCTGCCCGCCGTCGCCGGTGACCTGGCCGGCGCGGTGCGTCTGGCCCGGGTGGTGGCCCGCTGGTCGGGGGTGCTCGCCTCGGCGGACCCCGGCGGGACCACCGTGTCGGCCGAGGACGCGCAGGGCGTACGCCATCGGGTCTTCTGCGACCTGCGGATGGTCGGCGGGCGGCGTTGCCTGCGCCGGGCCGACCACGACGGACCCTGCTCCCGGGTTACCGGTCGGTACGCGTCTCCTTAGCGATCGTTCAGGCCGGCGTTCTACACTCGGTGTCCGGACCAGGACCGCAGGACCCGAGGAGGAGCTCCGCGCATGGACGCTGACGAGATCGCCGCCGGCCGGGCCCGCTGGCAGGCCCGCTACGACGCCGCCCGCAAGCGCGACGCGGACTTCACCACGCTCTCCGGCCTGCCGGTCGACCCGGTGTACGGCCCGCCGGAGGGGACCGCGTACCCCGGCTTCGAGCGGATCGGCTGGCCGGGCGAGTTCCCGTACACCCGGGGGTTGCACCCGACCGGCTATCGCGGGCGGGCCTGGACCATCCGGCAGTTCGCCGGCTTCGGCAACGCCCGGCAGACCAACGAGCGCTACCGGATGATCCTCGGCGCCGGCGGCGGCGGGCTCTCCGTCGCCTTCGACATGCCGACGCTGATGGGGCGCGACTCGGACGACCCGCAGTCGCTCGGCGAGGTCGGCCACTGCGGCGTGGCGGTCGACTCGGCCGCCGACATGGAGGTCCTCTTCGACGGCATCGACCTGGCCGGCGTCACCACCTCGATGACCATCTCCGGCCCGGCCGTGCCGGTCTTCTGCATGTACCTGGTCGCCGCCGAGCGGCAGGGCGCCGACCTGTCCACGCTGGACGGCACGCTCCAGACGGACATCTTCAAGGAGTACATCGCGCAGAAGGAGTGGCTCTTCGACCCCGAGCCGCACCTGCGCCTGATCGGCGACCTGATGGAATACTGCGCCGCCGAGATCCCGCGCTACAAGCCGCTGTCGGTCTCCGGCTACCACATCCGCGAGGCCGGCTCGACCGCCGCGCAGGAGCTGGCGTACACGCTCGCCGACGGTTTCGGCTACGTCGAGCTGGGCCTGTCGCGCGGGCTGGACGTCAACGTCTTCGCCCCCGGGCTGAGCTTCTTCTTCGACTCCCACCTGGACTTCTTCGAGGAGATCGCCAAGTTCCGCGCCGCCCGCCGGATCTGGGCCCGCTGGCTTCGCGACGTCTACGGCGCCACCAGCGAGAAGGCGCAGTGGCTGCGGTTCCACACCCAGACCGCCGGGGTGTCGCTGACCGCCCAGCAGCCGGTGAACAACGTGGTCCGCACCGCGGTGGAGGCCCTCGCGGCGGTGCTCGGCGGCACCAACTCCCTGCACACCAACGCGCTGGACGAGACGCTCGCGCTGCCCACCGACTCCTCCGCCGAGATCGCCCTGCGTACCCAGCAGGTGCTGATGGAGGAGATCGGGGTGACCAACGTGGCCGACCCGCTCGGCGGCGCCTGGTACGTCGAGGCGCTCACCGACCGGATCGAGGCCGAGGCGGAGGAGATCTTCGCCCGGATCAAGCAGCTCGGCGGCGACGGACCGCACCAGATCGGCCCGATGACCTCCGGCATCCTGCGCGGCATCGAGGACGGCTGGTTCACCGGGCACATCGCCGAGTCGGCGTTCGCCTACCAGCAGGCGCTGGAGAAGGGCGACAAGAAGATCGTCGGCGTCAACTGCCACACCGGCACGGTCGCGAAGGAACTGGAGATCCTGCGTATCTCGCACGAGGTGGAGCTGGAGCAGCGCCGGGCGCTGGCCGAGCGCAAGTCGGCCCGTGACGACGCCGCGGTCACCGCCGCCGTGAAGCGGATGGCGGAGGTCAGCCGGACCGGGGAGAACATGATCCCGGCGATGCTGGACGCGGTCCGCGCCGAGGCCACCCTGGGCGAGATCTGCGACGCGCTGCGCGCCGAGTGGGGCGTCTACCGCGAGCCCGCCCGCTTCTGAGCAGGGGTGAGAGTCGCAACGTAGCCGTTGCGGCGGAGCGGAGTTCGTGGCGACACGTGCGAGACTAGACAACCATGAGCGACCCACGGATCACCTCGTCGATCTTCACCCGCGGCGCGGTCGACCTCAGCGCGCTGCGCACCCCCGCACCGGCCGATTCCCCTCCCACCACACCGTCGCAGGGCGGCCCGCCCGCCGGGCTGCCGGGCAGTCCCGCCGGCTCGGCCGCCGTGATCGACGTGACCGAGGCGAACATCCAGTCCGAGGTGCTCGAACGCTCGCTCAGCACACCGGTCGTGGTCTTCTTCGGCGCCGCCGGCTACCCGGAGAGCGACCAGTTCGTCCCGGTGCTGGAGCGGCTGGCCGCCGAGGGCGCCGGCGCGTGGCTGCTGGCCCGGGTCGACGTGCAGCAGCAGCCACGGCTCGCGCAGATGTTCCAGCTCCAGGCAGTGCCCACCACCTACGCCATCGTGGGCGGCCGTCCGGTCGACGCCTTTCCGGGCCCGCTGCCCGAGTCGGAGCTGCGCAAGTGGCTCCAGGCCGTGCTCAAGGCCGCCGGGGTCACCGTGGCCGAGCCGGAGGACCCGCGCCTCGACGCGGCCGACGACGCGCTGATGAACGGCGACCTCGACGCGGCCGAGGCGGAATACCGCAAGATCCTGGCCGAGTCCCCGGCCGACGCGGCGGCGGAGGCCGGCCTGGCGCAGGTCGGCCTGGCCCGCCGGGTCACCGGCGCGGACCCGCAGGGCGCGCTCGACGCCGCGGCGGCGGCCCCCGACGACGTGGACGCCCAGTTGCTGGCCGCGGACATCGAGGTGCTCAGCGGCCTGGCCGAGCAGGCCTACCAGCGGCTGGTCGGCGTGGTGCGCCGGACCGCCGGCGAGGAACGGGACAAGGTACGCCAGCACCTGATCGGTCTGTTCACCATCGCCGGCCCGGACGACCCCGCCGTGGCGTCCGCCCGACGCGCCCTGGCCAGCGCATTGTTCTGAACCGACGCACGCCCGCGCGGGCCGGCGCACCGCCGGCCCGCCCGACCACCGAGGACGGGAGCCCATGATGCGCCGGATCGCCGTCCTCGACGCGCCGACGAACCTCGGCCTGCGCCCGCCCACGGCCAGCTCCGTCCCCGGCTGCGCCAAGGCGCCCGGCGCCCTGCGCGACCACGGGCTGCTGGCCCGGCTGCGCGCCCGCGACGCCGGCTGCCTCACCCCGCCCCGGTACGATCCCGGCGACTGGCGGCCCGGTGACGGCGTCTGCCACGCGCCGGAGATCTCCGCCTACTCGGCGGCCCTGGCCGACCGGATCGGCGCGATCATCGACCGGGGCGAGTTTCCGCTGGTGCTCGGCGGGGACTGTTCGGTGCTGCTCGGCTCGGCGCTGGCCATGCACCGGCTCGGCGAGGCGGTCGGCGGGCGGATCGGGCTGGTCTTCGTGGACGGGCACTCCGACTTCCGGCACCCCGGCAACGCGTCCTACGTCGGCGCGGCGGCGGGGGAGGACCTGGCGCTGGTCACCGGCCGGGGGCAACCCGACCTGGCGGCGATCGAGGGGCGCCGCCCCTACTTCCGGGACATCGACGTGGTGGTGCTCGGCATCCGCGCGCAGGACGAGTACCGGCTCGACCTCCAGGCGGCCGGCATCACCACCCGGCCGGTGCCGGCGCTGCGCGCCGAGGGGGCGGCCCGCACCGCCCAGTGGGCGCACGAGCAACTCGTCGACTGCGCCGGCTACTGGGTGCACATCGACGTCGACGTGCTCGACCCGGCGGTGATGCCCGCCGTCGACGCGCCCGATCCGGGTGGCATCGCCTTCGCCGAGCTGGAGATCCTGCTCGCCGGGCTGGTGGACACCCCGCACTGCCTCGGCGTCGAGCTGACCGTGTTCGACCCCGACTACGACCCGGACGGGGCGTACGCGGCGGAGATCGTGAACACGGTGGTGGCGGGGCTCGCCCCGGTCGTCGCCCCTGGTGCTTCGCCGCCCCGGCTGCTGCCGTCGGCCCCGACGCCCCGCGCCGGCGACGGCCGCCGGGCGCAACGCGCGACGGCGACGGTGCCCGTGCCCGCCGGCGCGGCGGACCCGATCGGTCCCCCGGCTAACCCGGCCGGACCGGCCGACGGCATGGCGGCGGCCGAGGAGTCATGGTCGGCGGAGCCCGGCGCGGAGGACTCCCGGCCGCCGGTCGGCCCCGGGCTGCTCCGCCGCGTCGCGGTGCCCGACGCGGGCGTGCCGCCGTCCCCGGCCGGCGACGAGACCGCCTGAGCGTCGGGGAAGGCTAGGCGAACAACACGAGCGGCCGGTCGGCGTCGCGGACGCCGACGAAGCAGGCCGCGGTCACCCGCGAGCCCTCGGCCACCCGGCGTACGCCGTGCACCCGCGCGGCGTCGAACATCAGCAGATCCCCCTGGCCCGGCTCGCAGGACCAGTGCGGCTCGCCGAGTTGCTCACGGTCGAGGCCGTAGTCGGCCCGACGCTGCCGGTCGTAGGTGTCCTCGTCCGACCACAGCGACCAGAAGTCGACCTGTCCGCCGCTGCCGCGCGGCGGCACCTCCAGGTAGACGTTGGTGCCGATCCGGCGGCGCAGACCGTGCGCCGCGAGCAGTGGGATCGCGCGCTGGTCGATGTGCGGGTTGGCGTGTCCGCCGGCCGGCCAGCGACGGATGATGCCGGGCAGCATCAGCCGGCCCTCGTGCCGGGCCACGGTGGCCCCGGCCGGCCACATCTCGTCCAGCCGCAGCCGCAACTCGTCGAGGGGGGAGAGCCGGCCCGCGAAGATCCCCTCCCGGATCAGGGCGAGCGTGTCGGTGGCCGTCTCCAGATAGCGCCGCTCGTGGGCGGCGGACTCGGCCGCCTCGCCGATCGAGGTGCCGATGCTCTGGAAGTCGCCGGTCAGCGTGTAGCGCGAGCGCTCGCACGCCTCCACCAGCCGCGGCAGCACGGCCCGGCAGGCGGGCGGCGGGTGGAAGCCTCGCACCCAGACGGCATCCAGCGTCCCCTCGGCGAGTTGGGCCAGCGTGACCGCGTTCAGCTCCTCGGCGTGCTTCTCGGTCAGACCGAGATCTCGCCGTGCCAGACGGTGACCGCCCGGCCGCCGAGCCGCATCCGGTCCCCCCGGCGGCCCAGCCGCAGCGTTCCGCCGCGCGGCGAGAGTTGCTCGGCGATCAGGTCGTCGCGGCCCAGCCGCCCCGCCCACCAACTCCCGATGGTGCAGTGGGCGGAGCCGGTCACCGGGTCCTCCGGGACGCCGACCGCGGGATAGAAGCACCGGCTGACGATCCGGTCCCGGGACGGGTCGTGGGCGGTGAGGATGACCCCGCGGACCGGGATCGAGGCGAGCGCGGCCAGGTCGGGTCGGGCGGCCCTGACGTCGTCCGGCCCGGCGACCTCGACGAGCAGGTCGGAGACGCCGCGGGCGACCGTGACGGCGGTGACCTCGGCGCCGAGGGCGGCGCGGAGCACGTCGGGCGGGTCGATCGGGTCGGGCGGGTCCGCCGGGAAGTCCATCTCGATCCAACCCTCCGGGGAGACCGAGCAGGTCAGGTCGCCGCTGCGGGTGCGGAACCGGGTGTGCCCACCGAGCACGTGGGCGGTGGCGAGCGTGGCGTGCCCGCACAGGTCCACCTCGACCGTCGGGGTGAACCACCGCAGGTGCCACCAGCCGTTCTCCGCGGGTAACGCGAATGCCGTCTCCGAATGGCGCATCTCGCTCGCCACGGACTGCATCCACGTGTCGTCCCGCTTGTCGTCGAGAATGACGACGCCCGCCGGATTGCCGCGGAACGGCTCGTCGGTGAACGCGTCGACGACGAACAGCCGGCTGCCGTTCGCGCTCATGCCCGATCGGCCGGCACGGGTGCGGTGACGACCGTCGGGGTCCGGCCGCTGAAGTAGAGCTGGGGGTCGACCTCCAGCGCGACCTCGTACGCCTTGGCCATGTCGCGGGCGATCTGCCGGAGCGCGTCGGCCGGTGACGAGGGGGTCGCCGGGTGCCCTCGGTGGGTGCCGAGCGGTTCCGCCACGGGTTGGTCGTCGACAGACATTCGCGCCCCCTGCGTCGAGCGTCGTCCTGCAAAGACTGGTACGCCGCGGTCGCGCGGACAACCGCCATTCGGAGGATGCCACGAGTTCGATGGGCGACATTGCCTCCGGGGTGACGGAAATCCGTCTAACCGAAGACCTGTCAGGTCCGGTAATTCGCCCGGCCCGGCTGGCGGGGCGGCGCGTACGGGACCAGTCGGGCGAGCGTGTCGCGGGTGGCGATCGTGTCCGGATGCCGTTCACCGACCACCCGTTCGCGGTCGTCGAGCAGATCGGTGAGCACCGCGCGGGCCGCGTCGACGTCCCTCCTCGCGATCAGCACCTGGGCGAGCGTCCACCGCAGCAGCAGCACCTCGGGCCGGACCAGCTCGTCCGCCCGCAGGCCGGTCAGGGCCGCCCGGAGCTGCTCCTCCGCCTCGTCGAACCGGGCCAGGTCGAACAGGCAGCGGGCCAGGCTGTGCCGGACCAGGAGGATCTCCGGCTCCTCCGGCGCCCAGTGGCGGAGCCGGATCGCGAGCTTTCTCCGCAGCGTCACGGGCGGTGGTGGCGGGGTGTGACGGTCCCGCCGGTGGGACCGGGTGCCGGTCGACGACAGCCCCGTTCCGGTGACACTGGGTAACGATCGACCGGCCGTGGTGACCCGGCCGCGCCGATCACTCGGCGTGATGGCCCCGATGCCCGCTCAGCGGGCCAGGCCGCGCAGGAAACGTTCGGCGATCGGCACCGCGCTCGTCGTGCTGGAGCCGCCCTGCTCGACGAAGACGGCGAAGGCCACGTCGCCCTGCCAGCCCACGAACCAGGCGTGGGTGTGCGCCGGGTTGTTGTCATATTCGGCCGTGCCGGTCTTGCCGTGCACCGGAGCGCCGGGCACGTCCGCGAGCGCCACACCGGTGCCCCCGGTGACCACCTGGCGCATCATGCTCTTCAGGGCCGCCACGGACTCCGGCCCGAGCTGCGGGCCGGCCGGCGCGGGCTTCGCCGGCGCCGGGTCGAGCAGCAGCTCGGGCTGCTCGAAACGGCCCCGGGCCACTGCGGCGGTGGCACCGGCCATCGCCAGCGGGCTGACCACCGTGGTGCCCTGGCCGATCGCGGCGGCGGCCTGCTCGGTCAGCCCGCCGTTCGCGGAGACCTTGCCGGTGAACACATCCACGCCGAGATCCCAGTCGGCCTCCAGCCCGAGCGTACGGCCGGCCCGGGCGAGCCCGTCCGGGCCGAGCTTCGCAGCCAGCGCGGCGAAGGCGGTGTTGCAGGACGTGGCGAAGTCGGTGGCGAACGGCACCGCGCCCAGCTCGAAGTCGTCCGAGTTCTTGAACCGGCGGCCGTCGACCTCGACGGTCTTCGGGCAGTCGACGGTGGTCTGCGGGGTCACCGCGCCCCGGTCGAGCAGGGCGAGCGCGCTCACCATCTTGAACGTCGAGCCCGGCGGCACCTGGGCGGTGAAGGCGAGGTTCTCGCCGGCCGCCCCGGGGGCGTTCGCCGCCGCCAGCACCGCGCCGTCCCCGACCCGCACGGCGACCAGTGCGGCGCGCCGCTTCTCACCCCGCAAGGCCGCGTCGGCGGCGTTCTGGGTGGCCACGTCCAGCGTGGTCCGCACCGGCTGCCCGGCCTTCGGGTCGCTGCGGAACAACTCGATCCCGGTGGGCTCGGTGGCGCCTTCGGCGGCTGGCCGCTCGGTGATCACGGTGACTCCCGGGGTGCCACGCAGCCGTTCGTCGTAGCGGCCCTGGAGGCCGCCGTGGCCGACCAGATCACCCCGGGCGTACCGGTCGGGGTGGGCCTGGAGATCGTCGGCCTGGGCCGGGTCGACCGAGCCGAGCAGCGCCCGGGCGAACTCCCGGGTCGGGGCGAGCATGAGCCGGTCGGTGGGGAACCGGGTGCCGGGCAGATCGTAGATGCGCGGTTTGATCTGCCGGTATGCCTCGTCGCGCAGCGTCACCACCTCGACGAGTGCGCCCGGGTCCGCCTTCCTCAGACGCTCGGGCAGGTCGCTGAGGTCGACCGGCGGGTCGAGCGCGGGCCGGATCGCCCGGAACGCGGCGTCGAGCCGTCGCGCCAGGCCCGGAGCGTCGGTGACCTCCGCCGGCGCCACCTGCACCCGGACCACCGGGCGGGGCGCGACGATCGGGTCGCCGGCGGCGTCCAGGACCCCGGCCCGGGTCGCCACCTCCCGGCGCAGGGCGAGACGGTCGTCGGCCTCCAGCTTCTCGTGCACCAGGCTCGGCTCCCAGATCACCTGCCACTCGTCGCCGCCGCCCCGCAACCGGACCGGGTTCTCGTAGGCCCAGCGGGCGCCGCCGGGCAGCGGCCAGGTCACCCGCACCCGGGCGGTGGCGATGTCACCGGCGACCTTGACCTCGCCGGTGCGCGCCAGCTCCGGCGGGGTGGCGGCCAGCTCACCGGAGAGCGCCCGGAGCCGCTTCGTCACCTCGGCGGCCGGCACCCGCCCGCCGGTCGGCTCGGTGAAACCGACCGCTTGCAGGTCACCCGAACGCCAACCGCGCAGGAAGGCGTCGACGGTCCGCTCCGGCCCGTCCTCGCCCGAGCACCCGGTCACCGCGCCGGCGGTCAGCAGCACGGCGGTGAGCGCCGCGATCAGCCGCCGACGGGATTGACGGCGGGGGCGAAGCGGGTACGACATGGGCATGAACGGGTCCCTCCGGTGCATGGCTGACCTGCACGCTAATACGGCGCGTGGCTCCCCACCGCCCCGCCACCGAACGCGGTGCGGTGAGAAGTGCCGTCCGGGGGTGTGATGAACATCGCCAGCCGGGGTACTCGGCGACCGGCCGACCACGCACCCGCAACAGGTGAAAGGGCACAGTCCCGATCCGGACGTCCGGCCAGTGGTCCGCCGACCGAGGGGCACAACGGCAGGGCCTAGGCTGGGCGGCAGAGTGACCCACAACGCGGTGGGTCGAGGGGAGTGGCACCGATGGACCGGCGTCCGGCGATCAAACCGGGACCCGACCTCCGGCAGGCTGACACCAGCCGGGACGATGACAGCTTCGATTCGGCGACCGACGGGGACGGTTACGGCCGTCTCGACACAGGAGTGACCGGGATGACCGGTTCCAGCATCGACACCCTCTACGATCTCGGTCTGCCCACGCAGTCGTTGGCCGACGAGTCCGAGGACGCCGAGCTGGACGAGCCGGTGCCCAACGCGGAGCGGCTGGTCGCCCAGGCGGTCGCGCTGGCCGGCGACGACCACGACGCGGCAACGCTGGTGGACCGCTTCTGGCGGTTCGCGCCGGACGAGGAGCTGATCGGCTTCACCGCCGAGGAGATGCTGGAGGCGGCCCGGGCGCACCGCGACCTGGCCCAGCAGCGGGTGCCGGGCGAGCTGAAGCTGCGGATCCACGAGCCGGACGCCGAGCAGCACCACACCGTCGTGGAGATCGTCACCGACGACATGCCGTTCCTGGTCGACTCGGTCACCGCGCTGCTGAACTCCCGTCACCTCGACGTGCACCTGCTGGTGCACCCGCTGGTGGTGGTCCGGCGCGAGCCGCTGGGCCGGCTCACCGAGGTGTCCGCCGACGTGGAACCGGACGACGCGATCGCCGGTGACCTGGTCGAGAGCTGGATGCGGATCGAGATCGACCCGGTCCGCGACCCGGCCGAGCGGGACACCGTGCGGCGTGAGTTGCAGCGGGTGCTGACCGACGTGCGGGAAGCGGTCGAGGACTGGCCCAAGATGCGGCAGCGGGCGTTGGCGCTCGCCGACGAGCTGGCCGCCGCGCGCACCTCGGGCAACCGCCCTCCGGTGCCGGAGAAGGACATCACGGACTCGGTGGAGCTGCTGCGGTGGCTCGCGCACGACCACTTCACGTTCCTCGGCTACCGGGAGTACCGCCTGGTCGACACCGACGGGGCGGACGACGGGCAGGCCCTCGAAGCGGTCCTCGGCACCGGGCTGGGCATCCTGCGGTCCGACTCGCCGGAGGCCCGGTCGCTGAACTCGATGACGCCCGAGGCGCACGAACGGGTGCTGGAGAAGCGCCTGCTGATCATCACCAAGGCCAACTCCCGGGCCACCGTGCACCGGTCGGCCTATCTCGACTACCTCGGGTTCAAGATCTTCAACGAGGCCGGCGAGGTGGTCGGGGAGCGGCGCTTCCTGGGCCTGTTCTCCACCGCCGCCTACCGGACCAGCGTGCAGGAGCTGCCGGTGGTCCGCCGCAAGGTCGCCGAGGTGCTGGACCGCTCCGGCCTGAGCCTGCGCAGCCACTCCGGCAAGGACCTGCTGCAGATCCTGGAGACCTACCCGCGCGACGAGCTGTTCCAGATCAAGACCGACGACCTCTACCACGCGGTGATCGGCGTGCTGCGGATGGCCGGTCGCCGGCAGCTGCGGGTGTTCCTGCGCCGGGACGCGTACGGGCGGTTCATCTCCTGCCTGATCTACCTGCCCCGGGACCGGTTCACCACCCAGAACCGGCTGCGCATGCAGGACATCCTGCTGCGCGAGCTGAACGGCGTCGGGGTCGACTACACCACCCGTGTCACCGAGTCGATGCTGGCCCGGGTGCACTTCATCGTCCGCACCGACCCGAACAACCCGCCCGGCGAGATCGACGCCGACCTGCTCGCCGAGGAACTGGCCGACGCCACCCGGCTGTGGGACGACGACTACCGGCTGGTGCTGGAGCGCAAGCTCGGCGACGAGCAGGCCAAGCACCTGTTCAGCCGCTACGCCGACGCGTTCCCGGAGGGCTACAAGGACGGGCACACGCCGTACGAGGCGATGAAGGACCTGGCGAAGCTGGAGCTGCTGGAGGAGCCCGGCCAGCTGGAGATGCACCTGTTCCGCAAGCAGTTGGCGCCCCGCCCGCACGCCGGCCGGGCGGCCGACGCCGACGAGACGATGGACGTGCGGTTCAAGGTCTACCGGTACGGCGAGCCGATGATGCTCTCCGCCGTGCTGCCGGTGCTGCACTCGCTCGGCGTGAAGGTGGTCGACGAGCACCCGTACGAGGTGGAGCGCGTCGACGGCCGGATCTGGCTCTACGACTTCGGTCTGGAGCTGCCCGAGCGGCACCAGGACCTGGCCGAGGTGCGCCCGCACGTGGAGAACGCCTTCGCCGCCGCCTGGCGCGGCGAGGCCGAGGTGGACGGCTTCAACGAGCTGGTGCTGCGCACCGGGCTCACCTGGCGTCAGGTGGTGGTGCTGCGGGCGTACGCGAAGTACCTGCGGCAGGCCGGCACCGTGTTCTCCCAGGAGTACATGGAGCAGACGTTCATCGCGTACCCGCGCATCGCCGGGTTGCTGGTGCGGCTCTTCGAGACCCGCTTCGCGCCCGGGGCGACCACGCTGGACGAGCGCCGGCAGCGCAGCGGCGAACTGGTCGAGGCGATCGGCGAGGCGCTGGACGAGGTGGCCAGCCTCGACCAGGACCGGATCCTGCGTGCCTACCTCACGCTGATCCAGGCCACCCTGCGCACCAGCTTCTACCAGCGGCCGGTGGGCGGTAGGCCCAAGCCGTACGTGGCGTTCAAGCTGGACCCGCAGGCGATCCCGGACCTGCCGGCCCCGCGGCCCAAGTTCGAGATCTTCGTCTACTCGCCCCGGTTCGAGGGCGTGCACCTGCGGTTCGGGCCGGTGGCCCGGGGCGGCCTGCGCTGGTCCGACCGGCGCGAGGACTTCCGCACCGAGGTGCTGGGCCTGGTCAAGGCGCAGATGGTGAAGAACGCGGTGATCGTGCCGGTCGGCGCCAAGGGCGGCTTCGTGCTGAAGCAGAAGCCGGGCGACCGGGACGAGGCGGTAATCTGCTACAAGGAGTTCATCTCCGCGCTGCTCGACGTCACCGACAACATCGTCAGCGGTGAGATCGTGCCGCCCGACGACGTGGTCCGGCACGACGCCGACGACCCCTACCTGGTGGTGGCGGCCGACAAGGGCACCGCCACGTTCTCCGACATCGCCAACGAGATCTCCACCGCGCACGACTTCTGGCTGGGCGACGCGTTCGCCTCCGGCGGCTCGGCCGGCTACGACCACAAGAAGATGGGCATCACCGCCCGGGGCGCGTGGGAGTCGGTGAAGCGGCACTTCCGGGAGCTGGGGCACGACACCCAGACCCAGGACTTCACAGTGGTCGGCGTGGGCGACATGTCCGGTGACGTGTTCGGCAACGGCATGCTGCTGTCGGAGCACATCCGGCTGGTGGCCGCCTTCGACCACCGGCACATCTTCCTGGACCCGGATCCGGACGCGGCCACCTCGTACGCCGAGCGCAAGCGGCTGTTCGACCGGCCCCGGTCCTCGTGGGAGGACTACGATCCCGAGCTGATCTCGGCCGGCGGCGGCATCTTCCCGCGTACCGCGAAGTCGGTGCCGATCACGCCGCAGGTGCGCGCGGTGCTCGGCCTCGACGACGCCGTCACGCAGCTCAGCCCGCAGGAGCTGATGAAGGCGATCGTCACCGCGCCGGTGGACCTGTTCTGGAACGGTGGCATCGGCACCTATGTCAAGGCGTCGACGCAGACCAACGCCGAGGTCGGGGACAAGTCCAACGACGCCATCCGGGTCGACGGCAGGAGCCTGCGCTGCCGGGTGGTCGGCGAGGGCGGCAACCTGGGCTTCACCCAGCAGGGCCGGATCGAGTACGCGGTGGGCGGTGGTCGCATCTACACCGACTTCATCGACAACGCGGCCGGGGTGGACTGCTCCGACCACGAGGTGAACATCAAGATCCTGCTCAACACGGCGGTCGCGGACGGGGAACTGGACCGGCCCGAGCGTGACGAGCTGCTGGCCCGGATGACCGACGAGATCGCCGAGCTGGTGCTGCGGGACAACTACGACCAGGCCCGGGCGCTGAACAACGCCCAGGCCCAGGCCGCCTCGCTGCTCCCGGTGCACCGACGGATGATCAACGAGCTGGAGCGGTCCGGCGCGCTGGACCGGGCGCTGGAGGCGCTCCCGCCGGACGAGGAACTGGCGGTACGCGCCGAGAGCGGGCTGACCGCGCCGGAGTTCGCGGTGCTGCTCGCGTACGTCAAGATCGTGCTGGAGCGGGAGATCGTCAGCGAGGGGCTGGCGGACGAGGAGTGGACGACCGACGTCCTGGTCAACTACTTCCCGACGCCGCTGCGGCAGCGCTTCGCCGACCGGATGGGCCGGCATCGGCTGCGCCGGGACATCGTCACCACGGTGCTTGTCAACGAGGCGATCAACCGGGGCGGCATCTCGTTCGTGTTCCGGGTGGTCGAGGAGACGGCCGCCTCCGCGGCGGACGTGCTGCGGGCGTACGTGGTGGTCCGCGAGGTGTTCGACCTGGGCGGCCTGTGGAACGCGGTGGAGGCGCTGGACAACAAGGTCTCACCCGAGTTGCAGACCGCCGTCTACCTGGACACCAGGCGGCTGCTCGACCGCGCGGTGCGCTGGCTGGTCACCAACCGGCGTTCGCCGATCGACGTGCCGGCCGAGATCGCCCGGCTGCGCGACGGCGTGGCCCGCCTGATGCCCGACCTGGAGCACCTCTTCTGGGGCACCGAGCGGGCGGCGATCGCGGCGCACATCGAGTCGCTCGTCGGCCGGGGGCTGCCGCGGGAGCTGGCGGTGCAGGCGACCCGTCTGATGTACAGCTTCGGCCTGCTCGACATCGTCGAGACGGCGCAGACGACCGGGCGGGAGGTGAGCGAGGTGGCCTCGGTCTACTTCGTGCTCTCCGACCGGTTCCGGGTGGACGCGCTGCTGTCGAAGATCTCGCTGCTGCCGCGGGAGGACCGCTGGCAGACGCTGGCCCGGATGGCGCTGCGCTACGACCTCTACGCCGCGCTGGCCGCGCTCACCGCGGAGGTGCTCAGCTCCACCCCGGAGGACCTTCCGCCGGTGGAGCGGGTGCAGGAGTGGGAGCAGGCGAACGCGACGTCGATCCACCGGGCGCACCGGGCGATGGGGGAGTTCGACGAGTCCCGCGCCGACCTGTCCGCCCTGTCGGTGCTGCTGCGCCAGATCCGCACCCTGGTCCGCACCTCCGCCGCCACCTGACGACCGCCGCCCGCGTCCCACCCACCCACCCACCCACCCGCCCGCCTCGCTGATTCACGGAAAGGGTGCCCATCGCGCGTCGAATGGGCACTCTTTCCGTGAACGAGGCGGCAGGTGGTGGGGTGGGGTCAGGCGGTCATTCGGGCGTAGACGACTATGTTGTTGAGGTAGCTGCCGGCGGCGGGGTCGAACGTTCCGCCGCAGGTGACGACCCGCAGGCCGGGCACGCCGGACGGGCCGTAGACCTGCTCGGCGGGGAAGGCCGTCTTCGGGTACGACCGGACCTCGTCCACGGTGAAGGTGGCGGTCGAGCCGTCCTGCCGGGAGATGGCGATGGTGTCGCCCCGCACCAGCGCGCCCAGGTTGAAGAAGACCGCCGGACCGAGCTTGGCGGAGTCGACGTGTCCGACCACCACCGCGTTGCCGACCTCACCCGGGCTGGCGCCCGGGGCGTACCAGCCCGCCTTCATCGCCTGGTCCAGCGGGGGCACCTGCACCGTGCCGTCCGGGTTGGTGCCGAGCGGCATGATCTCGGCGCGTACCCCGATCCGGGGAATGACGACGGCGGTGGGCACCGATCGGGGCAGACCGGCCCGCGCACCGCGGGCGCCCAGCGGTGCGCCGGCCGTTGCCGGCGGGGTGGCTCCGGCCCGGGGTGCCGTCGGCGCCGGCCCCCGCGGGGCTCCGGACGGTGCCGGAGCCGCGGGTGTCGGGGGACCTCCCGCTCCGGCCGGGGTCGCCGGTCCGGGCGGCCCCGCCGGTGCCGGAGCGGTCGGCGAGGTCCAGTCCCACGGCGCGGCGGTCTCGACGTCCGCGTCGGGCACACCGGCCGGGTCGGTCGGGCCGGCCTGCGCGATCGGCTGTGGCGGGTTGGGCGGCGGGACGGTGTGGACGGACGCGCCGATCAGACCGGAGCCCACCATGGCGAGCAGGACGACGAGCGCCGCGCCGGCGGCACGCCACGGTCTCCCGTGACGGCCGCCGGCCCGGTTCGTCGTCCGGTCAGGCCAGGTCACCGGCGCGCCGCCGGCGCAGCAGCACCAGCCCGCCCAACGTAGCGGCGCCGATCATGCCGGCGCCCCCGGTGGCGAGACCCCGGTCCAGACCGGTGGTGGCCATGCCGCCGTCGCCGCCGTCGACCCCGCCCCGGGGCAGGACCACGAGCTCGCCCTCGCCGCAGGAGCCCTGCAACTCGTACCGGCCCGGGTGGGCGTCCCAGGCGACGCGGGCCTCGCCGTAGTAGACGAAGTCCTTCCCGTGCTCCCAGCCGGTCTCGTCACCGCCGGGGCCGTACTGGTCGCCGCCCTGCCACCCGGCCCCGTGCGCGTCCGGGCCGTGCGCGTCCCTGGCGTCCGGGCCGTGCCCGTCCTTGCCGTCCTTGCCGTGCGCGTCGTTGGCCCAGTCGGAGGCGTCCCAGCCCGGCTCGGCGGCCTGGCCGTACTCCTCGGGAACCTGCCGGTCCGGGCCCTGGGCGACGGGGTCGGCGGCCGTGCCGGCACCCCTGCCGCCCGGCTGGGGCGCGTCGGCCGGCGGCTGCGGCATCCCCGCCTCGCCCGGCCCGTGCCCCTCCCCGCCCTCGGGGTCCTCTCTGCCGTCGGGGCCCTTGCCGTGGCCGTCCTTGCCGTCGGGGCCCTTGCCGTGCTCGTCCTTGCCGTCCGGGCCCTGGTCCGCGTCCTGCGCCCAGTCGCCGCCCCGGTCGGCCCAGTCGCCGCCGTCGGCCCAGTCACCGTGTTCGCCGTCGCGGGCCGGGTGCAGCTCGACCTTGCCGGTCACCTTCGACCAGACGTAGGCGTGCTCCTGAGCCTCGGAGCAGATCTGGAGCAGTTCGACGGTGTCGCCCGCCTTGACCACGTGCGGCTTGGCGATGACCTTGCCCTCGTCGTCGTGCCCGCCCGCGTAGGCCATCCCCGGCGTGAACGCGAGAAGGCCCGCACCGCCGAGAGCGGCGCCCGCGACGACCTTCCCGAGCATCTTCTTAGCCATGAGCAGCGTCACTCCATCCCTGTTCGTCCTGAGCCCGACGTCAGTCGAGCTACCGCCGACGTTAGACCTTTTCATGACTTATTTAGGGAAAGATTCGTTTTTTGGGGTTTGCCGATGATGCGGCTTTCCTGCGTGTGGAGCGCCGTCGCGGGCCGTCTGTGCCCCGAGCGGACCGGCTGTGGGCGCAACGGGAGGTAGGGTCGGGGTGTCCGCATCGAGGCATTGCCATGGAAGCGCTCCCATGCAAGAATCGCTGCACGCGGTTCGGGGAGCCACACCGCGAGCTAAGACGTCGAGGGCACCGGTTCACCGGACGACGTCGGCTCCAACGGCCGGTCCTGCGGACCGGTCGGCACCACCACCCCTCACGCCCGTCCGGGTCGGGCGTCCCCGAAGCAACCCGTGGCGCGCACGGTCGATCCCGCAGGGCGACCGCCGCCGCCATTCCGCCGGGCCGTACGCGGATCCGGTTCTCGCCCAAGGAGATCAGTGGCATGAATCTGTGGAGAAGGCTGTCCGGCCGGAGCCGGACGCTCGCGCTCACCGGCGCCGGCGTCCTCGTGGCCGGCGGGCTGGTGACCCTCCCGGTCACCGCGGCGCAGGCCGCGACCCAGTGCAGCGTTGACTACACCACCAGCGACTGGCCCGGCGGCTTCACCGCCAGCGTGGTCATCAGGAACCTCGGTGACCCGGTCAGCTCGTGGAACCTCGGCTTCACCTTCGGCAACAGCAGCCAGCGTGTGCAGCAGGGCTGGTCGGCGAAGTGGTCGCAGAGCGGCCAGAACGTCACCGCGCAGAACGAGTCCTACAACGGGTCGCTGGGCACCGGCGCCAGCACCAGCATCGGCTTCAACGGCGCCTGGAGCGGCAGCAACCCGAAGCCGACCCAGTTCACCCTGAACGGCACGGTCTGCAACGGCGGCACGCCGCCCACCAGCACGCCGCCGACCAGCACGCCGCCCACCAGCACCCCGCCGACGACCCCGCCCCCCACCACGCCGCCGCCCACGACCCCGCCGCCGACCACCACCCCGCCGGGGCAGAAGGTCGACAACCCGTTCGTCGGGGTCAAGGGCTACGTGAACCCGGAGTGGAAGGCCAAGGCCGAGTCGGTGGCCGGCGGCAGCCGGGTGTCGAACAACCCGACCGCGGTGTGGCTGGACCGGATCGCCGCCATCGAGGGCACCCCCGACAGCAGCTCCAACGGCGCGATGGGCGTCCGTGAGCACCTGGACGCCGCGCTCGCCCAGGGCGCCGGTTACATCCAGTTCGTCATCTACAACCTGCCCGGCCGGGACTGCGCCGCACTGGCCTCGAACGGTGAGCTGGGCCCGAACGAGCTGCCCCGCTACAAGAGCGAGTACATCGACCCGATCGCCGCGATCCAGAGCGACGCGAAGTACAAGAACCTGCGGATCGTCAACATCATCGAGATCGACTCGCTGCCCAACCTGGTGACCAACACCTCGGGCAACCCGGGCGGCACCGCGATGTGCGACACGGTCAAGGCCAACGGCGCCTACGTCAACGGTGTGGGCTACGCCCTGGCCAAGCTCGGCGCGATCGGCAACGTCTACAACTACATCGACGCCGCGCACCACGGCTGGATCGGCTGGGACAGCAACTTCGGCCCGGTCGCCCAGCAGCTCTACGCCGCCGCCACCGCCTCCGGCAGCACCGTGCGCAACGTGACGGGCTTCATCGTCAACACGGCGAACTACTCCGCGCTCAAGGAGCCGTACATCAAGGTCACCGACTCGGTGAACGGCCAGACCGTGCGGCAGTCCAAGTGGATCGACTGGAACCAGTACGTCGACGAGCTCTCGTTCGCCCAGGCGTTCCGGCAGAAGCTGGTCTCGGTCGGCTTCGAGAGCAACATCGGCATGCTGATCGACACCTCCCGCAACGGCTGGGGCGGCGCGGCGCGGCCGACCGGCCCGGGCCCGTCGACCTCGGTGGACGCCTACGTCGACGGCGGGCGGGTCGACCGTCGGATCCACGCCGGCAACTGGTGCAACCAGGCCGGTGCGGGTCTCGGCGAGCGGCCGAAGGCCAACCCGGAGCCGGGCATCGACGCCTACGTCTGGGTGAAGCCCCCGGGTGAGTCGGACGGCTCCAGCAAGGAGATCCCGAACAACGAGGGCAAGGGCTTCGACCGGATGTGCGACCCGACGTACACCGGCAACGCCCGTAACGGGAACAGCATGTCCGGCGCCCTGCCGGACGCGCCGATCTCCGGCGCCTGGTTCCCGGCCCAGTTCGCGCAGCTGATGCAGAACGCCTACCCGGCGCTGTAGAGCCCGCGGCCGGACCACCCGCCGCGGCGGGAGTGAGGCACCGCCGCGCGGGTTCCCCGGGCCCCTGGTCGACGCCCACGTCGACCAGGGGCCCCCGGCCGTCCTCGGGTCAGGGCACCGTCTTCTCGATCGCCGCCCGGCCCAGCTCGTCGAGGTCACGGCGGGCCCGGTCCACGTTCTCCGCTGTCACGTCCTGACCACGGGCCCGCACCAGATCCTCCGGCTCCCAGGGCTGCTCGGCGCCGGTGCGGATGTTGTCCCCGCCCGCGCCGGTTCCGGTCCCGGTCGCGCCGGTCCCGGCCGCGTACGGGTCGCCGAGCAGATCCGGCGACCCGGTGTCGGTCACCGCGCCGTCCGGCTCGGTGAACGTGGGGTTGTCCGGGTCGGCGCCGCCGGTACGCAGCTGCGGCACCGTGCTGTCGTCGTCCACCGCGGCGGCCACCTCGGGGGTCTCCTCCAGCGGTCGTCCGGGGTCACGATCGGTCATGCTGCTGCCTCCTGTCCCGAATCGGTGATCCCCCCGGCGTACCCCGTGCCGGGCCGGCCATGCCGGCCGCCGGGCCGGCCGCTCAGGACTCGTCGGAACGCGGCTTCGGCGTCTCCGTCGGGCTGACCTTCAGCCAGAGCAGCATGAGCAGCCCGAAGACCAGCATCACCGCGCCGGCCCACAGGTTGATCCGCACGCCCTGCGCCTTGTCGATCTCGGCAGCCGAGTCGAAGAGACCCATCAGCCCGACGATCAGCCCGTACGCGACGAACAGCCCGCCGATGACCCGGCGGATGTCGAACAGCCGGGCCGCGGCGGAACTTTCCTCCCGGGCGTCCTCGGTGTCGTCGACCAGCGGGTCGTGGGCCTCGCCGCCCTGGTAGCGGTCCGCGTTGTCTGCCATGACGGGGGTCCCTTCCTCAGAAGACCGGGATGTAGAAGAGGGCGGCGAGCACCACGGCGACGACGCCGAGCAGCACCGGGGAGCGGTACCAGGCCGCGTCCCCGGCCAGCGAGTCGTCCTTCAGGGTGGTGTCGCTGAGGCCGTACACCAGGCCGGTCAGCTCGTCGTCGGTCTTCGGCCGGGTCAGCGGCGTGATGACCACGGCCACCACCGCGACGGTGACGAAGGCCAGGCCGGCGCCCCAGAAGCTCTCCTCCAGGTCGGAGTTGAAACTGATCACCCCGGCCCGGTAGAGCAGGTACGTGGCGATCGCCACCACGGTGCCGGAGAGCAGCGACCAGAAGCCGGCCAGCGCACTCATCCGCCGCCAGAACATGCCGATGATGAAGGTGCCGAAGAGCGGGGCGTTGAAGACCGAGAAGAGCGCCTGGATGTAGTTCATGATGTTGCTGAACCCGGCCGCGATGAACGCGGTGCCGATGCCCACCACCACGGCCACCACGGTCGCGATCCGGCCGACCCGCACGTAGTACTCGTCCGGGCGGTCCCGCCGGAAGTACGCCTGCCAGATGTCGTAGGTGAAGACGGTGTTGAAGCCGCTGACGTTCGCCGCCATGCCGGCCATGAACGACGCCACCAGGCCGGTGACCGCGATGCCGAGCACGCCGTTGGGCAGCAGGTCGCGCATCAGCAACGGGATGGCGTTGTTGTAGACCAGGTCCCCCTGGTCGGCGCCCAGCCCCTTGACCGTGATCAGGGCGATCAGGCCGGGGATCACGGTGACCGCCGGGATGAGCAGCTTCGGGTAAGCCCCGATGATCGGGGTACGCCGGGCGGCGCTCATGTTCCGTGCCGACAGGGCGCGCTGCACCTCGGCGAAGTTGGTGGTCCAGTAGCCGAAGGAGAGCACGAAACCGAGGCCGAAGACGATGCCCAGCCAGTGCGCGCCGAGCGGGTTGTCCGTGCTGCCGGTGCCCTGCCAGGCGTGCAGGCCGGCCTCGCCGAGCGGGGATTCCCGTACCGCGTCCATCAGCCCGCTCACGCCGCCGACCTTGACCAGGCCGATCACCGTGATCGGCACCAGCCCGGCGATGATCACGAAGAACTGGAGCACCTCGTTGTAGATCGCGCCGGACAGGCCGCCGACCGTGATGTAGGCCAGCACGATCGCCGCGCCGACCACGATCGCCACCCAGAGCGGCCAGCCCAGCAACGCCTGCATGATCAGCGCCAGCGCGTAGAGGTTCACGCCCGCGATCAGCACCTGGGCTACCGCGAAGCTGATCGCGTTGAGCAGGTGGGTGGGGCGGTTGAAGCGCAGCCGCAGGTATTCCGGCACGCTGCGCACCTTGGAGCCGTAGTAGAACGGCATCATCACGATGCCGAGGAAGACCATCGCCGGCACCGCGCCGATCCAGTAGTAGTGCACCGTCATGATGCCGTACTGGGCGCCGTTGGCGGCCATGCCGATGATCTCCAGCGCGCCCAGGTTCGCCGAGACGAACGCCAGGCCGGTGACCCAGGCGGGCAGCGAGCGCCCGGAGAGGAAGAAGTCGACGCTGGTCTTGATGGCACGGCGGGCGGCGAAACCGACCCCGAGCACCGTGACGAAGTAGAGCGCCAGGATCAGGTAGTCCAAGGCGTTCATGTTCAACCTGAGGCCGCTGCCCATGCCTGGTGCTCCCCTCGTGCGGGTGCGTGCTGCGCCGGCAGTTTCCCCGATCGCGAAGTTTCATGCCTACTGCGCAGATGCAAGGAGGGGCCCCTTCTTAACGCCTGGCGTCGAGAAGGGGCCCCTTCTCACTCGGCGGGCCGAGGGAGGTGGCGGGTGGCCGGGCCTCAGCGGCCCAGCACGCGGTCCAGGAAGTCGCGGTAGCCGCGCACGGCCACCCGGAGCTGCTCGGTGTCCGACGAGCCGGACTCCTGCCAGGCGCCGAGCCGGGAGCGCTGCTCCCGCAGGGCCGTGGACAGCGCCTCGATCGCCTCCTCGACCAGCGACTCCGCTTCGCCGACCGCAGCCCTCGGGTCGTCGACGAAGCGCAGCTGGACGTCGCGCCAGCGGTCCCGGAAGCCCTGCGCGGCCTCCGCGTCGAACAGCGTCGCCGCGTCACCCGGCACCGCGCCGGGGGTGGGCCGGTCCGCGCCGGCCAGCGCCGCGCCCGCCGCGCCACCGGCCACCGTGCCGGTCGCCGCGCCACCGGCCACCGTGCCGGTCGCCGCGCCACCGGCCACCGTGCCGGTCGCCGCGCCACCGGCCACCGTGCCGGCCGCCGCGGTAGCGGTCTCCGGGTCCACGGTTTCGTGGTGCCGCCCGGTGACGTCGCCGTCGGCGGGCTCGGCGTCGGGGTCGACCAGGCCCGGCTCGGGGCTGCCGTAGCCGACCGCGCCGGCGGCCACCGCGTCGTCCCGGTCCGCGTCGACGACCACGCCGTCGCGGTCGGCGTCGGTGGTCACGCCGTCGCGGTCCGCGTCGGTCGCCATGGCGTCGCGGTCGGCGTCGGTCGCCACGGCGTCGCGGTCGGCGTCGGTGACCAGGGTGTCCTGGTCGACGCCGGTGGCCACGGTGTCGTCGCGGTCCGCGTCGGGGTGCTCGGCGTTCCAGCGGTCCCGGTCGTGCAGCCGGTCGCCGGCGGTCGGGTCGGCCCGTTCGTCGTCCAGCGGTTCGGTCCGGCCCGGCGCGCCGTCGCCCGGGACGGCGGTGTCCTCGCCGCGGGCGTCCCGCTCGTCCTGCGGGCGGCCACCGGCCAGCGCCGAGGCGGCCACCGCGTCGCCCACCGTGGCCGCGCCGAACGCCGTCGGCAGCGGCGCCGGCTCGTGAAACGCCGGACGACCGTCGTCGTCGCGCGCCTCGTCGTCGTCCGGGCGGTCGGCCTCGTCTCGCAGGTCGTCGGCGTCGTGAGCCCGGGTCTCGTCCGGGGACCGCTCGTCGCCCACGGCCGGGTCGTCGAACGTGCCCCGGTCGTCCAGCGCGTCCTCGGGCACCTCGACCCGACCGTCGCGGTCGTGGTCGTCCGGCGGCGGGACCGGCACCGGCGCGGATCGTACGGCCTCGGGGTGGTCCTGCGTGACCTGCTGCTCTTCCTGGCGCATGGCGGCGGCTCCTCAGCGGCTCGTGGCGTCGTGCTCGGAATCGGGGTGGCGCTGCTCCGGTGCCCGCTGGCCGACCGGGTCCTCGCCGAGCAGGTCGGCGAAGAGAGCCCGGTAGTGCACCAGCGCCTGCCGGAGGTCCTCGGTGCCGGCCTCGCCGCGCTCGTTGCGCTGCCGGATCTCGTGGGCGTCGCGGTAGTGGGTGAGCGTGCGGGCGTGCTCGACGGAAAGGTGGGCGATCTGGTCGGAGAAGTCCCCGGTGGGGTATCCGCGCTCGGCGATCAGCCGACTGACCAGTTCGTCGGCGTCGCCGACGGTCTCCGCCGGCGAGTCGACGAAGCGCACCTGGAGGTCCTCCCAGGCCGCGGCGTAGCGGGCCCGGGACTCCGGGCTGAGTGGGGTCAACTCCAGCTCGGCGTGCCGGCGCTCGCGCTCGCGCAGCTCACGCTCGGCGGCGCCCCGGCTGTCCTGCTCCTCGACTGCCCGGTCGTACTCCGGGCCGAACCGCTGGCGCAGTGCCCGCCGGCGGTTCGCGACCACGGCGAACGCGACCAGAGCGGCGACCACGACGACGACGACGATGACTATGACGACTACCTGGGTGGGCGACATGGCACCTCCTTCGACCGCTGGTATTCCCTGGTGGGGGTGATCGCCAATCCCGTTCCGGGGCACTTTCCCCGGCGGGACGCGAAAGCTGAGCCGTTCCAGAAAAGGCCCGTCCGGTGGCGGGTGGGGCTCCAACGGCGTCCCGCGGGGTCATCTCGGACCGTAGTGAGGGTCGAGACGGCCGGTAGTGCATCCGCTTGGGATTACGTATCCTGCCCAAGGCGTCCGGGGTCGGTGCCCGGCGTCGTGGCCGGCGACCTGACGGCCGCTGCCGGCGCCACCACGCGAACCTTCCCGGGCGAGGTCTGATTGAACACCCGCGACTGGCCGATCCGCGCCAAGTTGACCGCGCTGGTCATCGGCCCGGTGACCGGGCTGCTGGCATTGTGGATCTTCGCCACCACGCTGACCTTCGGGCCGGCGCTGGATCTGCTCGCCGCCCGTACCCTCCGCTACGACCTGGGCCGGCCGGGCGAGAACGTGGTCGCCGAGCTGCAGCGGGAACGGCGGCTCTCGGTGGTCCAGCTCGCCGGCGACGGCGTCCTGGCGGAGCTGGCCGGGCAACGCGACCGCACCGACCGGGCGGTCGCCGAGCTGCGCCGGCGGATCGACGGCGAGGAGTTGCGCGACGCGGCCGACGACCAGCTCGACGTGCGGCTCGACCAGCTTGGCGCGGCGCTCGAGGCGCTGCCGGCGGGGCGGGTCTTCATCGACGACCGGAAGGTGGACCGGGCCGGCGCGGTCGGGCTCTACAGCGGAATGATCGGCTCCGCGTTCCAGGCGTTCTCCGCCATGGCCACGCTGCCCGACGTCCAACTCAACCGGGAGACCGCCGCGCTCACCGCGCTGGGTCGCTCCCGCGAGCTGCTCGGCCAGGCCGACGCGCTGCTGGCCGGTGCGGTCACCGCCGGCCGGTACGCCGAGGGCGAGCACGAGCAGTTGGTGCGGACTATGGAGAACCAGCGGTTCCTGGCCGAGAACGCGGTCGCCGACCTGCCGCCGGAGGAACGGGCCGGCTACCAGCGGCTCACCGAGGAAGCCGGCTTTCTGCGGCTACGCGCGCTTCAGGACGTGCTGATCCGCGCCGAGGAGTTGCCCGCCGGGTTCGACGTCCGGGCCTGGGAGAGCAGCCACGCCGAGGTCTCGCAGGGCCTGCGGGACTTCGAGTTGCGAGCCGCGGACCGCCTCACCGAACGATCGGTGCCGATGGCGGTGCGCATCCTGGTCCAGCTCGCCGCCGCCGGGGTGCTCGGCCTGGTCGCGATCGTCGTCTGCGTGCTGGTCGCGCTGCGGGTGGGCCGGTCGCTGGCGCACCGGCTGACCGGGGTGCGGTCGGCCGCGACCGAGATGGCCGAGGAACGGCTGCCCGACGTGGTCGCCCGGCTGCGCCGGGGCGAGGAGGTCGACGTCGCCCACGAGGCCCCCGAGATGGACCACGGTGGGGACGAGATCGGCCAGGTGGCGAGCGCCTTCAACGAGGTGCGCCGCACCGCCGTGCAGGCCGCCGTCGACGAGGTCACCCTGCGTCGCGGCTTCCACGAGGTGATCCTCAACCTGGCCCGGCGCAGCCAGGGGCTGGTCCACCGCCAGTTGGCGTTGCTGGACCGGCTGGAGCGGCGCACCGAGGACCCGGACGAGCTGGCCGGGCTGTTCCAGGTCGACCACCTCGCCACTCGGCTGCGCCGGCACGCCGAGGACCTGGTCATCCTCGCCGGCGCCGCGCCCGGACGGGGCTGGCGCCGGCCGGTCGCCGCGGTGGACGTGATGCGCGGGGCGATCTCCGAGGTCGAGGCGTACCACCGGGTCGACGTGGGCGAGGTGCAGCCGGCCGGCGTGCTCGGCCGGGCCGTCGGCGACGTGATCCACCTGCTCGCCGAGCTGGTCGAGAACGCCACCGCCTTCTCCCCGCCGGGCACCCGGGTGGATGTGACCGGCCGGTCCGTGCCGGGCGGCTACACCGTCGAGATCACCGACCGGGGGCTGGGCATGTCGCCGCCCAGGATGGCGGCGGCCAACCGGAAGCTGGCCGCCCCACCGGAGTTCGACCCGGCCGACAGCGCCCGGCTGGGCCTGTTCGTGGTGGCCCGGCTGGCCGCGCGGCACGGCGTGCGGGTGGAGCTGCGGCCGGGCCGGCCGACCGGGACGACCGCCGCCGTGTTCCTGCCGTCCGATCTGATCACCGACGAGCCGCCGGTCGGTCCGGACGCCGCCGGGCCGGAGCGGCGACGGATGGCCAAGGTGAGCCGGCTGAGCACGGTGCCCCGCGGCCGGGCGAGCCGGCCGGGGCGGGAGCGCCCGGAGTCCACCGTCATCCCGCTGCCGACCACGCGGGCCTCGGCCGTGGAACCGCCGGCCGACGGCGACGGCCTGCCCCGCCGGGTGCGGCGGCGCGGCCCGGCGGCGCGTCCCCGCGCGGTCGTCGCCGACACGCCGGCCCACCGCACGCCGGAGGAGGCGCGCCGGACCATGTCCGCGTTGCAGGCCGGCACCGCGCGGGGTCGCCGCGACGGCATCCGCACGGCCGGTCCGGCGGTCGCGCGGATCCGTGACACCGGCCCCGACGCGCCCACCGCCGGGCCGGGTGACACCGGTACGCCGGCCACGGCGCCGGAGCCGGCCACGGCGCCCTCCCCGCCGGCGCCGGACCATCGAACCGCGACTGAGAGGGACGCCTAGTGGTGCACACGACGCGGCAGAACGCCGATCTCGACTGGCTGCTCGACGACCTGGTGGAGCGGGTGCCGGCCGCCCGCCGGGCGGTGGTCCTCTCCGCGGACGGGCTGCTGCTCGGCGCCTCCGCCGACCAGGACCGCACCGACGCGGAACACCTCTGCGCGCTGGCGTCCGGCTTCTCCGGACTGGCCAAGGGGGCCACCCGGCACCTGGACGGCGGCGCGGTCCGGCAGACTGTGGTGGAGATGGAGTCGGCGTACCTGTTCGTCACGGCGGCCGGGCAGGGCGCCTGCCTGGCCGTGGCGAGCGACGCCGACGCCGACATCGGCCTGGTGGCGTACGAGATGGCGATGCTGGTCATCCGCGTCGGGGAGAACCTGGCCGCGCCGGCCCGGACGGTGGGGGTGCCGACCGATGCGGGCTGAGTCGCCGGGCCCGCAGCACGAGTGGCTGGACGCCGACGCCGGCCCGGTGGTCCGCCCGTACACGCTGACCGGTGGGCGGGTGCGCCCGCCGGTCGACGGCTTCGACCTGCTGGCCTTCGTGCTCTCCACGTCGGTCGAGTCGACCGGCGTCCCCGGTCTCCAGCCGGAGCACCGCCGCCTGGTCGAGCTGGCCCGGCGGCCGAAGGCCGTCGCCGACCTCGCCGCCGACCTGGACCTCGCCGTCGGCGTGGTCCGGGTGCTGCTCGGCGACCTCCTCGCCCATGGGTTCGTCGCGGTGCACCGGCCCCCGGCCACCGCGTACCTGCCCGACGACAACATCCTCAAGGCGGTGGTCAGTGGACTCCGTGCGCTTTGACCGGGAGCCGGCCGCGTCGCGGGTGCCGCTGGCCCTGAAGATCCTCATCGCGGGTGGTTTCGGTGCCGGCAAGACGACGCTGGTCAGCGCGTTGAGTGAGGTCCGGCCGTTGCAGACCGAGGAGGTGCTGACCGGGGCCGGTCTCGGCACCGACGACGTCTCCGGGGTGGAGCAGAAGTCGACAACCACGGTGGCGATGGACTTCGGCCGGATCACCATCAACGACGACCTCCAGGTCTACCTCTTCGGGACCCCGGGGCAGGACCGGTTCTGGTTCCTCTGGGACGAGCTGGCGTTCGGCGCGCTCGGCGCGGTGGTGCTCGCGGACACCCGCCGGCTGGCCGACTGCTTCCCCTCGATCGACTACTTCGAGCAGCGGGGCGTCCCCTTCGTGGTCGGGGTGAACTGCTTCGAGGGTTCCCGGCGGTTCAGCCTGGAGGCGGTCCGCGACGCGCTGGACCTCGATCCGGACGTCCCGCTGGTCCTCTGCGACGCCCGCGACCGGCAGTCCGGCAAGCTGGTGCTGATCTCGCTGGTCGAGCATGTGGCCCGGCAGCGCGGTGAGCCGGTGTCGGTGGGCTGAGCCGCCCGGTCCGGATCTTCCTCGGCGTTCGACGACTGACCGGGCGGTTCATCGGGAAGGCTGGTGGGGTCGCAGCAGGAGCGGGTGGAAGGTGGGAGCGTTGACCGGGCAGCACGAGGTCGTCCACATCGGTGGTTACACGGCGGAGTCGGACGGGCGGGCGGACGGTGTCGCCGCGGCCCGGCGCGACCGGGCGACCGGGGCGTTGACCCCGCTCGGCACCGTGGCGGTGACCCCGTCCCCGTCGTTCCTCGCCCGGCACCCGACACTGCCGGTGCTGTACGCCGTCAACGAGCTTCCCGACGGGATGGTGAGCGCCTTCCGGGTGGGGTCGGACGGCGACCTGACGCCGCTGGGCGAACGTCCGACCGGTGGGGCCGAACCGTGCCACCTGGCGGTCGCGCCGGACGGGCGGCACCTGTTCGTGGCGAACTACGGCGGCGGCAGCCTCGCGGTGTTCGGCCTGGACGCCGACGGCGTGCCCGGTGAGCGGAGCGACCTGGTCCGGCACGAGGGACACGGCGCCGATCCCGATCGGCAGGAGCGGGCGCACTGCCACATGGTCTCGCCCGATCCCGGCGGGCGCGGGCCGTTGCTCGCCGTCGACCTGGGCACCGACTCGGTCTACCGCTACGACCTGATCGCCGACTCCGGGCGGCTGGTGCCCCGGGCGCCCCGGCTGCGGACGCCGGCCGGCACCGGGCCCCGGCACCTGGCCCGGCACCCGGACGGCCGGCGCTGCTGGTTGGTGGGTGAGCTGGACGCCACGGTCACCGCGTACGACCTGACGCCGGACGGGCTGCACCAGCGGGCCCGGGTGGACGCCAGTGGTCGGACCGGGCACGTGCAGCCCTCCGAGGTGGCGGTCGGCCCGGACGGACGCTTCCTCTACGTGGCCAATCGCGGGGTGGGCACGGTGGCCGTCTTCGCGCTGGCGGGGCCGGCACCGACGCTGGTGGGCGAGGTGGCGACCGGCGGCGGCTGGCCGCGGCACCTGGCGCTGGCCGGCGCTCACCTCTATGTCGCGGACGAGCGGGCCGACCTGATCAGGGTCTTCGAGGTGGACCCGGGCAGTGGGCTGCCGACGCCGGTCGGGGAGCCGGTCCCGGTGGCCAGTCCGACCTGCGTGTTGCTGTGACGAGGTGGTGACCGAAAGTGTTGTCCGAGGTGGATCGTGGGCGCCTGGGTCACTGATGCATGACTCAGCGTATCAATAAAGTGATCAACTGTTTCTCCTGCGTAACTTTCGTCCGAACGGTTGTGGCAGTAACCCCACGAGATACGCAAGATGGTCACCGTGTCTGGCCGCCATCGCATGCGTTCCAACCTCCGTGGGGCAGGTGCCGCCGCCGCGGCGACCGCCCTCGTCGCCGTCGTAGCCGGGTCCTGGTTCGGCTACCAGCAGCTGGCCGGCCCGAACTGCTCGGGCCGGATCGAGCTGTCGGTGTCGGCCGCCCCGGAGATCGCCCCCGCGGTCCGCGGCGCCGCCGACGAGTGGGTCGCCAACGGCGCCGCCGTCGGCGGCACCTGCATCGCGGTGAACGTCGTCTCCGCCGAGTCGGTCGAAGTGGCCGCCGCCGTGGCGAGCAAGCACGGCGCCACGCTCGCCGGGGTGGGGCAGGCCAGTGGCACCTCGGTCACCCCCGACGTCTGGGTGCCTGACTCGTCGACCTGGCTGGTGCGGCTCAAGGCCGGTGGCGCGAGCGCCTTCGCGCCGGCCAACGGCGCGTCGATCGCGCGCAGCCCGGTGGTGGTCGCGTTGCCCGAGCCGGTGGCCGCGCGGATCGGCTGGCCGGACAAGGATCTCCGCTGGTCCGACATGCTCAAGCAGGTGACCGCCAGCAAGCCGCTGCGGGCCGGCATCGTCGAGCCGACCCAGGACGCGGCCGGGCTGTCCGGCCTGCTCTCGCTGACCGCGGCGGCCAGCTCCACCGGCGAGGCGGGCTCCCCGAAGGCCCAGGAGGCGATGGTCGGGGCGCTGCGCGCGCTCGCCACCAACCGCTCCTCGTTGCGGCAGGACCTGCTCGCGCGGTTCCCACGTTCGACCGACCCGACGGCGATCGCGAACGGGTTGGGTGCGGCGGCGCTGTCCGAGGAGGACGTGATCGCCTACAACAACACGAAACCGCCGATCAAGCTGGCCGCGCTCTACCTGGATCCGGCGCCGATCCCGCTCGACTTCCCGTTCGCGGTGCTGCCCGGCATCGAACCGAGCAAGGCTTCGGCCGCGCGGGTGCTCTTCGAGGCGCTGCGCTCGGCCGACTTCAAGGACCGGCTCGCGGCGCAGGCACTGCGCGCGCCGGACGGCAACTGGGGCAACGGCTTCCAGGCGCCGACCGGCGCGCCGAGCCCGGCCAACGGCGGGGAGAAGCAGGTCCCGCCGTCCGGTCAGGGTGGCGCGGCCGACCTCGACCCGGTTGCCATCTCGACCGCGACCACCACCTGGTCGGTGGCCACCCAGTCGGGCCGCATGCTCTGCGTCATCGACGTGTCCGGCTCGATGAAGAAGCCGGTGGCCACCGCCAACGGGGCCAGCCGCGAGCAGGTCACGGTGGCGGCGGCGAGTCAGGGCCTGGGGCTCTTCGACGACTCGTGGTCGATCGGCCTGTGGACCTTCTCCACCAAGCTGCAGGGCTCGCAGGACTGGCAGGAACTGGTCGGGATCCGGCCGCTGTCGAGCAACCGGGGTGAGCTCCAGCGCGGCCTCGCCTCCGTCCGGCCCTCCAGCGGTGACACCGGCCTCTACGACACCGTGCTCGCGGCGTACAAGAAGGTCCAGCAGGACTGGGAACCGGGCAAGGTCAACTCGATCGTGCTCTTCACCGACGGCAAGAACGAGGACGACAACGGCATCTCGCAGAAGGAGCTGCTGGCCCAGATCAAGAAGCTCAAGGACGACGAGCAGCCGGTGCAGGTGATCATCATCGGTATCGGCACCGAGGTGAACCGGGCTGAGCTCAAGTCCATCACCGACGCCTCCGGCGGTGGTGCCTTCGTGACCACCGACCCGAGCAAGATCGGGGAGATCTTCCTCCAGGCGATCGCGCTGCGGCCCCCCGCACCGCGCTGACCTGCGACTCAGTGCCAGGCTCCGCCGTACCGGGAAATCCGGTACGGCGGAAGGCTTCCCGGGTCAAGGTACGAGAAGTGAACTGACGGTAATGTGTCCGAATCAATCGGTGACCATAATTGTCCTGGCATGATGTCCGAGTGCCTCGACCGCGGATCCCGGGGCGGGACCGCGCGGTAGCGGGGCGGTCGGTGAGTTGAGTGGGGGAGGGCCGGTGACCTCGGCGACGCTGTTGACTCCTGCCAGGACGTCACGACCGGGGGGCGAGCGACCCGGCGCGACGACACGAGCCGCGGAACGGGCCTACATCCGGGTCCTGGTGGTGCTCGACACCGCCGTGCTGGCCGTGGCCATCCTGGTCGGCTACCTGGCCCGGTTCGGTGACGAGCAACCCAGCGGTTCGGAGATCCCCTACGTGGTGGTCGCCCCGGTGCTGCTGCTGGTCTGGCTGGTCTCGCTGAAGGCCATGCGCTGCTACGACGACCAGGTGCTCGGCTACGGCGCGGACGAGTACCGACGGGTCAGCGCGGCGAGCCTGCGGCTGGCCGGTGGCATCGCCATCGCCGGCTACATCGCCGACGTCGGGGTCTCCCGGGGTTTCCTGGCCATCTCCTTCGCGGTCGGCACGATCGGGCTGGAAGTGGCGCGGTTCGCCGCCCGCAAACGGCTGCACCGGGCCCGTGACCGGGGCGCCGGCTGGTCGCGCAAGGTGCTGGTGGTCGGCGACACCGCGCACGTGCTGGAGTTGGTGCACACGCTGCGCCGGGAGCCCTACGCCGGCTACCAGGTGGTCGGTGCCTGCATCCCGGACGCGCTGCTCGCCCCGGTGCCGCAGCGCCTCGGCGACGTGCCGGTGGTCGGGTCGTTCCGGGGCATCCCGGAGGCGGCCACCGCGATCGGCGCGGACACGGTGGCGGTCACCGCCTCCGGCGAGCTGACCGCGACCCGGCTGCGCCGCCTCGGCTGGCAGCTGGAGGGCACCGGGGTGGACCTGGTGGTGGCCCCGGCGCTGACCGACGTGGCCGGCCCGCGCATCCACACCCGTCCGGTCGCCGGCCTGCCGCTGATCCACGTCGAGGCGCCCGAGTTCCGCGGCGCCCGCAAGCTGGTCAAGGGGTTCGTCGACCGGTCGCTCTCACTGATCGCCCTGCTCCTGCTGTCGCCGCTGCTGGTGGTGCTCGCGCTCGCCATCAAGCTGGACAGCCGCGGCCCGGTGCTGTTCCGGCAGACCCGGGTCGGCCAGGGCGGCGAGGAGTTCGGCGTGTTCAAGTTCCGCACCATGGTGATCAACGCCGACGCCCTGCTCGCCGAGCTGGCCGCGCGCAACGAAACCGACGGCCTGATGTTCAAGATGCGCGACGACCCCCGGGTGACCCGGACCGGCCGGCTGCTGCGCAAGTGGTCGCTGGACGAGCTGCCCCAGCTCGCCAACGTGCTGCTCGGCCAGATGAGCCTGGTCGGTCCCCGCCCGCCGCTGCCCTCCGAGGTGGCCCGCTACGACGGCGACGTGGCCCGCCGACTGCTGGTCAAGCCGGGCATGACCGGTCTCTGGCAGGTCAGCGGCCGGTCCGACCTCAGCTGGGAGGACGGTATCCGGCTCGACCTCTACTACGTGGAGAACTGGTCGCTCGCGGCCGACCTGACCATCCTCTGGAAGACGTTCGGCGCGGTGCTGGGCAGCCGCGGCGCCTACTGAGGCTGCGGGCCCAGCCAGTCCAGGCAGACCACCACCGCGTCGTCCACCAGGTCACCGGCGACGAACGCCCGCAGGTCGCCGATCAGCGACCGGACGGCGTCCAACGGCTCCAGCGGGCCGGTACGGCGCAGGAACCGGTCCAGGGCCGACTCGCCGTAGCGGATCTGTTCGGCGCCGGCGTCGACCACCCCGTCGCTGACCACGAAGAGCCGGTCCCCCCGCTCGAGCTGGAACCGCTGCTCCCGGTAGTCGGTGCCGTCGAACATGCCGAGCGGGAACTGCTTGTCCAACACCTGCTGGGTCACCTCACCGCCGCGCAGCCGGATCAGGTGCGGCGATCCGGCGTCGACCGCGGCCAGCGCCCCGGTGGTCAGGTCCAGCTCCATCAGGAGCACGGAGAGGTGCTGTTCGCCCCGATGCTGCGCGTAGATCGCCTGGTCGGCCAGGGCGGCCTGGTCGGCCAGGCCGAGCCGGGCGCGGCGAGCGTTGCGCAGCGCGTAGGTGGCCAGCGAGGTGAGCAGCGCCGCGGCCACCCCCTCGCCGAAGCCGTTGAGCACCGCCAGCCAGAGCCGGTGGCCGTCGTCCGACCAGTCGAAGCTGTCCCCGCGCACCGCGTACGCCGGTTCCAACTGCCCGGCCAGGCTGAACGACGGACGGATCCGGCTGCGCCCGGGCAGCAGCTCCCACTGCATCTCGGCGGCCAGGGTGAGCCGCCGGCTGCGCCGGGCGGTCAGGTAGATGTCGGTGGTCGAGGTGACGGCGGCCAGCTCGTGCCCGAGCACGGTGGCGATGAGGTCCAGTTCGCGCCGGGCGTCCGGGTCGGCCGGCATCGGCGAGACCCGGAGCACCCCGCGCCGCTCGCCCCGCATCCCCACCGGGAACCAGCCGGTGCCGTCGGCCACCATCGGCTCCTGCCGGTCGAAGGCGTGCCAGGCCGGGTGGCCGGGGCCGGTGACCGGCTCGCCGCCGTGCAGCGGCAGCAGTTCGGCGAGCCGGTAGTCGACCTGGTAGAGCTCGGTGCGGGTGATCCCGTACGTGCGCAGCAGCTCGGCGGCGAGTCGGTCCACGATGAGATCGGTCGGCGCGTCCGTCACGATCTGGCGCGCGCGAGCCTCCGCGTCGCTCATCCTTGCTCCTTCGCACAGGTCGCCGGGCTGGTCCGGGGGGTAGTGTCGGGCCCACCATGACCGAGGAGCCCGGTCCCGTGGGACCTCAGGTGAGTATGTCCGCCGCCCTGGACGAGGCAGCGGGCACCCTGCTCGCCGTCTGGGAGGCGGCCCGGGAGCAGACCACCAGCCGACTCTCCGGGGCGCAGTTACGCGCCGTCATGGTCGTGGAGCAGTACGACGGGATCAATCTCCGTCGGCTCGCCTCACTGACCGACATGCTGCTCTCCTCCGCCAGCCGGCTCTGCGACCGCCTGGTGGCCGCCGGCATGCTGGAGCGGGAGCCGGGCCGCCACGACCGCCGGGAGATCTCGCTGCACCTCACCCCGGAGGCGAAGCGGCTCCTTGCCGGGCTGCGTGCCGAGCGGCGGCGCCGGTTGACCCGGATCCTGAACGCGATGAGCCCGGACGGGCGGGTGGCGTTGCTGCGCGGGATGCGCGAGTTCGACGAGATCGGCCGCCGGGACGCGGCGGCGGTGGCCGAGGGCTGGCCGGTGTTGCAGCCGTCGGGGGAGCGGAACGGGGATGCCCCGGCGGACCTGCCCGCGCCGTCCCGACCGGCGGTCACGCACCGGCCCGGCGAGCCGATACCGCCGGACGGACCCCCGGTGGTCCGCACCGCCTGAGGCCCACCGACGGCGGTCAGCCCGCGGTGACCGCCGCCCGGGCGTGCCGCACCCGAGCGGCCACCCGGGGATGCTCGGCCAGGGCCCGCTCCAGGGCGGCGAGGACCTCGTCCAGCAGGCGCCGGCCGCCCCGGGCGGTGAGCGCCTCCTCCTGCCACGCGACGAACTCCAGCAACAGCCGGTCGTCGTCCACCCGCGCCGCGGCGATCAGGGCGTCCACCAGGTGCGCGATACCGGCGGCGACGTCCTCGGCGGTCGCCTCCGGTGGGTCCACCGCCGCCAGCGCGAGCCGCACCAGCTCCCGCCGACGGTGCAGCACCGGGACGTACTCGTCGTCGGGGGGCGGTTGTGGGCCGGTGTGCGTGCCGGCCGGCAGCGGCCCGGCCAGCAGCCGTACCGCGTCCCGGGCGCTGGCTCCCCAGGCCGCCGCCCCGACCGCCGTCGCCCACCGGCCCTCGGGGCCGAAGCCGGGGCCGCCGGCCACCACCGGCACCCCGGCGGCCCGGCTGGCCTCCACCATCCGCGCCGCCCGGACCAGCCGGTTGGGTTGCACGCAGCTCAGCAACACCGCGTCCGGGCCGCTCTGGTGCAGGTAGGAGACCAGGTGCCGGGCCGGCACGCTGGCGCCCAGGAACGTCACCCGCCAGCCGGCTGCCCGGACCACCTCGCTGACGATCCGGGCGGCCAACGCGTGCCATTCGCCCTCGACGCAGGCCACCACGACGTGGCCGCGGTGCGGTGCGCCGACGGCCGCGCCCAGCGCGTCGACCACCAGCTCGCTGACGTGGGTGGCGGCGTGCTCCTGGGCGACGCTCCAGGAACCGCTGAGCCAGCGTCGGCCGATTTCCCGCTGCGCCACCGCGACCAGGTCGACAAGCACGTCCGCGACCGAGCAGCCGTCGGCCAGCAGACCCTGGGCCAGCGCCACGGCGCCGGCCCGGTCGGCCCGCTCCAGGTGGTCGAGGTAGGTGATGAGGGTCGCCGGCCCGATCCGGCCGCCCGGACTCACGAGGCGGCCACGGCCAGCATGGCGATGTCGTCGTGCGGCTGCCCGTCGAGCCACTCGTCGACCAGTTGGAGCACCCGGTCGACAAGTGCGGCGGGCGGCAGCCCGGCCCCGGAGACGAGCGCCTGCCGCAGCCGGTCCTCGCCGAACATGGCCGGCTCGGTGGGACCGCCGCGGGCCTCGGTCACCCCGTCGGTGTAGGCCAGCAGCAGGTCACCCGGGGCCAGACGCACGTCGGCGCCGGCGAATCTCGCGGCGGTCAGCGCGCCCACCGGCATGCCGCCCACCCGGACCACGTCGATCCCGCCGCGGGCACGGACGACAAGTGGCGCGGGATGCCCGCCGCCGGCCAGCCGGACCAGCAGGCCGCCGTCGGGCTCCCGGCTCAGCGTGCCGAGCAGCAGCGTGGTGAACTGGGCCCGCGCAGCCGCGCCCGGCGCGTCCAGCAGCGCCCGATTGAGCAGTTCCATCAGCTCCCGGGGGCGCTGCTCGACCAGGCGCAGGGTCTGCAACGACTGGCGGACCCGCCCGGTCAGCACCGCCGCCCCCACGCCCTTGCCGCAGACGTCGCCGAGCGCGAAGAGGCCGCCGGCCGGGGTGGGGAACAGGTCGTAGAAGTCGCCACCGATGCGCAGGCTGTCGCCGGCCGCCCGGTAGCCCCCGGCCAGGGTCATCCCGGTCAGCCGCGGCAGCTTCGGCGGAAGCAGGCTGTTCTGCAGCACCCGGGCCAGGTGGGTCTGCTCGCCGTACAGCTCGGCCGCGGCCAGCGCGGCGCCGGCCCGGCCGGCGAACTCCCGGGCCAGCGCGATCTCCCGCTGGTCGAACCCGGCGCGGTCGGGGTGGCGGGCCAGGATCAGCGCCCCGGCCGGCCCGCCGGCGCTGGGCATCGGGCTGATCAGCACGGTGCCCGGCCGGCCGAAGCCGGCCGGGAGGACCTCGGCCAGGTCGGCCAGCTCGGCGTCGAGCCAGGGGCTGGGCTCGGTGACGTCGCCGTCGAGCGCCTCGACCAGGCCGGGGACCGATTCCGCCGCCGGCCAGCCGGCGACGCCGGCGACCGGGGCGGTGTCACCGGTGGCGTAGCGGATCCAGTGCGGCTCGTCCTCGGCCGGTGGCGGCGGTCGGTGCACCACAAGTGCCACGTCGGCCAGGTAGGGCACCGGCAGGGTCACGGCGGTGCGCAGGGTCTGCTCGCGGTGCAGGGAGAGCCCGAGGCGGCTCCCGGCCCGGGCCAGGAAGGCGGTGCGGGACCGCTCGGCGAGCAGCGCGTCCGTGCGCGCCTGCTCCTCGGTGACGTCCCGCACGTACCAGGCGCACCGGTCGCCGGCCAGCTCGCGACGCAGGCCGCGCAACCGCCGGCCGCGGTGCTCGGCCTCGAAGGTGTCGGCGTTGTCGCGGGCCGCCCTGGCCAGCGCGGGCACCCGGCACCCGGACAGGCCGACGCCGGGCGCCAACTCGGGCAGCAGCTCCGCCGCCATGGCGTTGACGAGGGTCACCACACCGCCCGGGTCGATCGTCACGACCGCCTCCGCCAGCCCGTCCAGCAGCTCACGGGCGAGCCGGTCGTCGGCCGGCAACGCGACCCCGGTCACCCGCCGGGGTCGTTTCCGAGGGGCGGGTCCACCGCCGCTGACCGGCCCGGCGACGCCACCCCGACGCGCGGCGGTCACCGCCGGCGGCCGGGCGCTTCGGTCGGTCGACCCGTGTGCATGCTGTCGGTGCGCTCCTCGTTCGGCGGACAGGTCGTCTCGTCCAGCGGCCAGATCGTCTCGTCCAGCGGCCAGGTCGTCTCGGCGGACAGGTTGCCTCTCGGCAAGCGTACCGAGCGGGGCTGACGAATGCCCGTCGAGGACGGCTCCGATCAGGGCGTCCGGGCCAGCCAACCGACCGGGCGGTCGACGATCCGGCGGACCACCGAGGTGGCTCCGCCGACCGCGGCGGACTGGGCCCCGAGCACGGCGGGCCGCACCGTGACCGGGGACCACGCGGCGGTCAGCACCCGCCGGGAGATCTCCGCCACCACCGGCGGGCACAGCCAGGGCGCGAGCGGCGCGTATCCGCCGCCGAGCACCACAGTGTCCAGATCCAGCAGGTTGACCACGCCCGCCACCGCCACCCCGAGCGCGGTGCCGGCGTCGGCGAGCGCGGCGAGCGTGGTCGGGTCGCCGCCGCCGGCCAGGTCGGCCAGGCGGGTCGCGGCGGTGTCGGCGGGCAGCTCCGCGCCGGGCAGCCCGGCGGCGGCCAGGATCGCCTCCTGGCCGGCGTACCGCTCCAGGCAGCCCTGGCCGCCGCAGCGGCACGGCCGGCCCTGTGGCTGCACCGGGATGTGACCGATCTCTCCGCTCCAGCCGCGGGCGCCCCGGTAGAGCGCGCCGTCGAGCACGATGCCGGCGCCGATGCCGATCTCGCCGGTGACGTGCAGGAAACTGCGCGGACCGGCCGGGCCGGCGTACAGCTCGCCGAGCGCGGCCAGGTTGGCCTCGTTGTCGACCACCAGCGGCGGGACGCCGTCGACCGCTTCGACGAGCGGGCGCCCGGCCAGCAGGTCCGGCACGTCCACGTCCCGCCAGCCGAGGTTCGGGGCGAGCCGGACCAGGCCGCCGTCGCCCACCAGGCCGGGCACGGCCAGCGCCGCGCCGGCCAGGGTCAGCCCGTCGCGTACGGCGGCGGCGCGTGCCTCGGCGGCGAGCCCGGCCAGCCGGGCGAGCGCGTCGGCGGGGGAGACCGGACGCAGGTCGGCGCGGCGGACCAGGTGGTGCCGGACCGTGCCGGTCAGGTCGACCACGCAGGCCGCGAGGTAGTCGACGTTCACCTCCAGACCCAGCCCGGCCGGGCCGTCGGCGGCTAGCACCAGGCCGCGGGCCGGCCGCCCCGCCCCGGTACGCGGGGCGGGTTCCGCCTCGGCGACGAGCCGCCCGGCGATCAGGTCGTCGACGACCGCGGAGACGGTGGCTCGGGTCAGCCCGGTCCCGGCGGCGAGCCCGGCGCGCGAGGGCGGGCGGTCGGCGGCGGCGATCCGCCGGAGCACCACCGCGAGGTTCAACTCGCGCAGGCTGCCCTGCCGGACCGCCCCGGCGGTGCTGGCGCTGGTCACCACTTGACACTGCCACATCCTCGCCATTTAATTCAACCGCTGAACAAATCGCGGCCGACACCACCCGGAGGTCCCCATGGCACCCCGTCCCACCCCCGCGGACAAGTTCTCCTTCGGCCTCTGGACGGTGGGCTGGCCGGCCCGTGACCCGTTCGGCGACGCCACCCGCCCCGAGTTGGACGCCGTCGAGGCGGTGCACCGGCTCGCCGAGCTGGGCGCGTACGGCATCACGTTCCACGACGACGACCTGGTCCCGTTCGGCGCGGACGCGGCCACCCGCGACGCCCGGCTGAGCCGCTTCCGCAAGGCCCTCGACGAGACCGGCCTGGTCGTGCCGATGGTCACCACGAACCTGTTCAACCACCCGGTGTTCAAGGACGGCGGGTTCACCAGCAACGACCGCGACGTGCGCCGTTACGCGCTGCGCAAGGTGCTGCGCAACGTCGACCTCGCCGCCGAGATGGGCGCGAAGACGTTCGTCATGTGGGGCGGCCGGGAAGGCGCCGAGTACGACGTGGCCAAGGACGTCCAGGCCGCGCTGGACCGCTACCGCGAGGCCGTCGACCTGCTCTGCGAGTACGTCGTCGACAACGGCTACGACCTGCGCTTCGCGCTGGAACCCAAGCCGAACGAGCCCCGCGGCGACATCCTGCTGCCCACCGTCGGCCATGCGCTCGGCTTCATCTCCACCCTGGCCCGCCCCGAGATGGTCGGGCTCAACCCGGAGGTCGGCCACGAGCAGATGGCCGGGCTGAACTTCGCCCACGGCATCGCCCAGGCGCTCTGGCAGGGCAAGCTGTTCCACATCGACCTCAACGGCCAGCGCGGCATCAAGTACGACCAGGATCTGGTCTTCGGCCACGGCGACCTGCTCAACGCGTTCGCCCTGGTCGACCTGCTGGAGCACGGCGGCCCGAACGGCGGCCCGGCCTACGACGGCCCGCGGCACTTCGACTACAAGCCCTCGCGCACCGAGGACATGGACGGAGTGTGGGCCTCGGCGGCTGCCAACATGAGCACCTACCTGCTGCTCAAGGAGCGGGCCGCGGCGTTCCGCGCCGACCCGGAGGTGGCCGAGGCGCTCGCCGCCGCCCGGGTGGCCGAGCTGGCCACCCCGACGCTGAACCCCGGTGAGGGCTACGCGGAGCTGCTCGCCGACCGGACCGCGTTCGAGGAGTTCGACCCGGACGCCACCGGGGCGAAGGGCTTCGGCTTCGTCCGGCTCAACCAGCTCGCCGTCGAGCACGTGCTCGGCGCGCGCTGAGGCGGCCCGCCATGCCGCTCGTCGCCGGAGTCGACTCGTCGACCCAGTCCTGCAAGGTGGTTGTCCGGGACGCGGAGACCGGCGCGCTGGCCCGGCAGGGCCGCGCGCCGCACCCGCCCGGCACCGAGGTCGACCCGCACGCCTGGTGGGACGCCCTGCGGGCAGCCGTGGCCGAGGCCGGCGGGCTGGCCGACGTCGCCGCCGTCTCGGTCGGCGGCCAGCAGCACGGCATGGTCTGCCTGGACGAGGCGGGTGAGGTGGTCCGTCCGGCGCTGCTGTGGAACGACACCCGTTCCGCCGACGCGGCCCGGGAACTCGTCGAGGAGGCCGGTGGCGGGGAGACCGGCCGCCGGTTCTGGGCCGACGCGACCGGCGCGGTGCCGGTGGCCAGCTTCACCGCCACCAAGCTGCGCTGGCTGGCCCGGCACGAGCCGGCCAACGCCGACCGGGTGGCCGCGGTCTGCCTGCCGCACGACTGGCTGACCTGGAAGCTGGCCGGGGCGCCCGGCCTGGCCGCGCTGCGCACCGACCGGGGCGACGCCAGCGGCACCGGCTACTGGTCGCCGCGTACCGGAGACTACCGGCTCGACCTGCTGGAACGGGCCTTCGGCAGGCGGATCCGGGTGCCGGTCGTGCTGGGCCCGGCCGAGGCGGCCGGCCGGGTCGACCCGGCGGTGCTCGGCGACGCCCCACCTGGCGGCGGTCCGGGGTCCGGCATGGCCGGTCCGTCCGGCGCGGCTGGTCCGTCCGGCCCGGGGTCTGGCATGGCTGGTCCGTCCGGCCCGGGGTCTGACATGGCCGGTCCGTCCGGCGCGGCTGGTCCGTCCGGCGCGGGCGACGGCCGGGGGCCCGGCCCGGTCCTGCTCGGTCCGGGGACCGGGGACAACGCCGCGGCGGCGCTCGGCGTCGGCGCCGGTCCGGGCGACGTGGTCGTCTCGATCGGCACCTCCGGCACCGTCTTCGCGGTCGCCGACGCCCCGGCCGCCGACGCCGGTGGCGCGGTGGCCGGCTTCGCCGACGCCACCGGCCGGTTCCTGCCGCTGGTCTGCACGCTCAACGCGGCCCGGGTGCTGGACGCCGCGGCAACCCTGCTCGGCGTCGACCTCGACACGCTCGGCGAGCTGGCCCTCTCCGCCCCGCCGGGCGCGGACGGGCTGGTCCTGGTGCCCTACCTGGAGGGGGAGCGCACCCCGAACCGGCCGGACGCCACCGGCACGTTGCACGGCCTCACGCTGGGCACCGCCACCCCGGCCCACCTGGCCCGGGCCGCCGTCGAGGGCATGCTCTGCGGGCTGGCCGACGGTCTCGACGCGCTGCTCGCCCAGGGCGCCCGCGCCGAGCGGATCATCCTGGTCGGCGGCGGCGCCCGATCCGCCGCGGTGCGGCGGATCGCCCCGCAGGTCTTCGGCCGCCCGGTGGTGGTCCCCCCGCCCGGGGAGTACGTCGCGGACGGTGCGGCCCGGCAGGCGGCCTGGGTGGCGCTGGGCGGCGACGCCCCGCCCGCCTGGTCGGTCGGGGACACCGAGGAGTACACCGCCGACGCCGTCCCCGCCATCCGCGAGCGCTACGCCCGCGCCCGCGGGTAAGCAGGGGCCCCCGGTTAACGCATTCCGCATAGGAGGGGCCCCTGCTTAACACCGAACGCGACGCGCCGGGGGGGTCGTGGTGCGCGCCGGGCGTGAGCCTGGTTGGCTGCCGGCATGAGCGGCACGATGATCCTCCGGCGCGGGAACGCGGCGCACCGGCTCTACAGCGTCGTGATCTTCGTCCTGCTCGCCTCGCTGGACAACGTGGCGATCGGCCTGGTGCCACCGCTGTACGGGCCGATCTCCGGCGCGCTCGGCGTACCGCAGCGGTTGCTCGGCCTGGTCACCGCCGTCAGCTTCCTGGTCAGCGCGGTGGCGGCGGTGGGCTGGGCGTACGTCGGCGACCGCACCAACCGCAAGCCGCTGCTCATGGTCGGCACCCTGCTCTGGGCGGCCGGCACCGGCGGCAGCGCGCTGGCCGAGCGGTACCCGACGTTCCTGGCCGCCCAGCTCGTCGCCGCGGTCGGGCTGGGCGCGGTCGGTTCGGTCGGGTTCTCCGTGGTCACCGACCTGATCTCACCGCGCCGGCGTGGCCTGGTGATGAGCTTCTGGGGGCTGTCCCAGGGCGTCGGCACGCTGGCCGGCACCCTGGCCGGGGGCCTGCTCGGCGCGACCGACTGGCGGCGGCCGTTCCTGCTGCTGGCCGGCGTGGGCCTGGCCGCCACCGTGGCCTACCTGTTCACGTACGACGTCGCGCGCGGGCAGAGCGAGCCGGAGCTGGCCGGGGCGCTCGACGCCGGCGGCGAGTACGACTACCGGATCAGTCGCGCCGACCTGCCCCGGATCCTGGCCCGGCGGACCAACCGATGGCTGATCCTGCAGGGGCTCACCGCCCAGGCCGCGTTCGGCTCGCTGGTCTGGCTGCCGGTGCTGTTCAGTCAGCGGGCCGAGGCGCAGGGCTACTCGGCGGCCACCGCCGTAGTGGTGGGCAGCGTGTTCGCCACGCTGTTCCAGCTCGGCGGCGTGCTTTCCATCGTGGGCGGGCTGGTCGGCGACGCGCTGCAACGGCGTACGCCGAGCGGCCGGGCCCTGGTCGCGGCCGTGGGCATTCTCGCGGCCGTACCGTTCTACCTGGTCCTGTTCTTCGTGCCGATCCACATCGACGTGCCCGACGGCGGTGGGTCCGGCGCGGTGGTGGCGGCCGTGCTGTCCAGCGTGCTGACCGAGCCCACGGTCGGGCTGAGCCTGCTCACCGCCGTGGTCGCGCTGGCGCTCACCTCGGCCAACTCGCCCAACTGGTTCGCGTTGATCGCCGACGTGAACCCGCCCGAGCACCGGGGCACCGTCTACAGCCTCGGCAACCTGGTCAACGGCGTGGGGCGGGCGGCCGGCAACGGGCTGGTCGGGGTGGCGTTCGCCGCGCTGCGGGTGGCCTTCCCGCCGCCGTTGAACTACGCCGTCGGGCTGGCCGCGTTCCAGTTGTTCTTCGTGCCGACCGGGATCATGTACGGGTTGGCGGCCCGCACCTCACCCCGCGACATCGCCCAGGTGCACACGCTCCTGCACACCCGCGCCGACCGCCTCGAAGGCGGGGCCCCCTCCGAGCGTTGAGCGTTGAGAGGGGGCCCCTGCTATACCGCAGGCGTTAACCGGGGGCCCCTCCTTACACCCACCACACGGTGACGTCGGTGGGGACGGACGTGCCGTCGAGGAGGGGGGCGCTGGACACCAGCACCGTCGCGCCGGCGGGCAACGGCACCGGCTCGGGGCCGAAGTTGGTCAGCACGGTGAGGTCGCCGTTGGTGAACGTCAGCACCTCGTCACCGGAGGACAGGAAGCGCAGCGGCCCCCGCGCCAGCGCGTGCTCGCGGCGCAGCCGCAGCGCCGTGCGGTAGAGCTCGTACGTCGAGCCGGGCACCCCGCGCTGGCGGTCCAGCGCGTACTCGGCCCAGACCGGCGGCTGGGGCAGCCAGCTCGCGTCGGTCGGGCCGAAGCCGTACGACGGGGCGTCGGCCTCCCACGGGATCGGCACCCGGCAGCCGTCCCGGCCGCGCTGGGTGTGCCCGCTGCGGGCCCAGGTCGGGTCCTGCCGGGCCTCGTCGGGCAGCGTGGTGTGCTCCGGGAGCCCCAGTTCCTCGCCCTGGTAGAGGTAGGCCGAGCCGGGCAGGGCGAGCATCAGCAGGCTGGCCGCTCGGGCCCGGCGCAGGCCCAGGGCCGCGTCCGGTTGCGGGTCGTCGACGCCGATGCCGTTCATCCGACCGCCGGCAGTGGTCAGCCCGAGCCGGGAGGCGTGCCGGACCACGTCGTGGTTGGACAGCACCCAGGTGGTGGGCGCGCCGACCGCGTCGGTGGCCTCCAGCGAGCGGGTGATCACCGCGTACTGGGCGGGCGCGGTCCAGGCGGCCATCAGGTACTCGAAGTTGAACGCCTGGTGCATCTCGTCCGGCCGGACGTAGCGGGCCAGCCGCTCGGCCGGTTCCACCCACGCCTCGGCGACCAGGACCCGCTGGCCGGGGTACGAGTCGAGCAGCCGCCGCCACTGCCGGTAGATCTCGTGCACGCCGTCCTGGTCCCACATCGGCGGGCGTGGCTTGTCCGTCTCGCTGCCGGAGAGGATCTCCTGCGGCTCCTGCCAGTCGGCCAGGTCGGCCTGCTTGATCAGGCCGTGCGCCACGTCCACCCGGAACCCGTCCACGCCCCGGTCCAGCCAGAACCGCAGGACGTCGAGGAACTCCTCGCGGACCTGCGGGTTGTCCCAGTTGAGGTCGGGCTGGCCGGTGTCGAACAGGTGCAGATACCACTGGCCGTCGGGCAGCCGGGTCCAGGCCGGGCCGCCGAACACGCTCTCCCAGTCGTTCGGCGGCTCGGCGCCGTCCGGGCCCTTGCCGTCGCGGATGACGTAGCGCTGCCGCTCCGGGCTGCCCGGCGCGGCGGCCACGGCCGCGGTGAACCAGCGGTGCGCGGACGAGGTGTGGTTGGGCACCAGGTCGACGATCACGCGCAGGTTGCGGGCCTTCGCCTCGTTGATCAGCGTGTCGGCGTCGGCCAGGGTGCCGAAGAGCGGGTCGACGTCCCGGTAGTCGGCCACGTCGTAGCCGGCGTCGGCCTGCGGGGACGGATAGAACGGGGACAGCCAGACCGCGTCGACCCCCAGCTCGGCGAGGTGGTCGAGCCGGGCCGTGATGCCCGGCAGGTCACCGATGCCGTCGCCGTCGGAATCGGCGAACGAGCGCGGGTAGACCTGGTAGATGACCGCCTCGGTCCACCAGCCGGTGGCCGGGGCCTGCTTCGTCGCGTCGGTGTTCAGCGCCTTCTCCCTGTCGTGTCGGCGGGCGATCGGGTCCGTTCAGTGTGCCCGGGGCGGCGCGGTCGAGTCCCGCACGACCAGCCGAGTGGGGAGGATCACCGAGGTCGGCGTCCGCTGGTCGGCCTCGGCGCCGCGCGGCGCCGGCAGCAGCGCGGGGTACGAACCGGCGACGCGCGTGCCGAGCGGGTCGAGCAGGATGCGGGCGGCGAGCCGCCCCTGGTCGGCGGCGGGCTGGGCGATGGTGCTGAGCCCGAGCACGCCGGCCAGGTCGTGGTCGTCGACGCCGATCACGCTGACGTCCTGCGGCACCCGCAGCCCGGCGTCACGCAGTGCGCCGATGGCGCCCATCGCCATCTCGTCGCAGGCGGCGAAGATGGCGGTGGGCGGCTCGCCGCGGGCGAGCAGTTCGGCGGTGGCCCGGGTGCCGCCGTCGATGGTGAACCGGGATTCGACGTCGAGGCTCGGGTCGGGCCGCAGGCCGGCGGCGCGCAGCGCCTCCTGGTAGCCGCGTCGGCGGTCGAGGTGGGTGGTGAAGGCCAGCTCGTCGTCCGGGTCGCCGGAGATGTGCGCGATCCGGGTGTGCCCGAGGTCGAGCAGATGGCGGGTGGCGGTCCGGGCGGCGGCCACGTCGTCGATCCGGACGCACGGCCACCCGGGTACGCCGCTGCCGGAGCTGATCGTCACGCCGGGCAGGTCGAGTTTGGTCAGCGCGTGCACGTCGGCCGCGCGCAGTGGGGTGGCGACCAGGATGATCGCGTCGACCCGCTTGTGCAGGGCGGCGGTGCGCAGCACCCGCTGGCGGGTCTGCTCCCGCCCGCCGAGGTTGTAGAGCAGCAGGTCGTAGCCGTTCTGCTGGAGGAAGTCCTCGACCGCCTCGACGACCGTGCCGAAGAACCATCTGGTGATCCGGGGGACCACCACGGCGACGGTGCCGGTCCGGCCGCCGGCCAGCCGGGAGGCGCTGGGTGAGACCGCGTACTGGAGCTGCTCGGCGGCGGCGAGCACCCGCCGCCGGGTGGCGGCGGAGACGGTCGGCAGGCCGCGCAGCGCGCGGGACACGGTGGCCGTGGAGACCCCGGCCAGGCGGGCGACGTCGTCAATCTTGGTCATCGTGGCTCCCCGCTGCGACCCGTGCCCCGCCGCCGCCGTCGACCGGCGGCGGCGGGACTGCCGGATCAGCCCTTGACGCTCCCGGCGAGCAGGCCCCGCACGAAGTAGCGCTGGAGGGACAGGAAGACGATCAGCGGCACGATGATCGACACGAACGCGCCGGAGGTCAGCCGTTGCCACTCGTTGCCCCGGGTGCCGGCCAGCTCGGCGAGCCGGACGGTCAGCGGGGCGGTCTCGTCGCCGCCACCGGCGAAGATCAGCGCGACCAGCAGGTCGTTCCAGACCCAGAGGAACTGGAAGATGCCGAACGCCGCCAGCGCGGGCGTGATCAGCGGCAGCACGATGGTGCGGAAGATCTTCGGGTGGGTGGCCCCGTCGACCCGGGCCGCCTCCATCAGATCCTTCGGCAATTGGGAGATGAAGTTGTGCAGCAGGAACACGGCGAGCGGCAGGGCGAAGCAGGTGTGCGCGAACCACACCTGCACGAACCGCTGCTCGTCGACCAGGTCCCAGGCCGGCAGCACCTGGATGCCCGCGACGGTGACCCCGGTGGAGAAGAACTTCAACAGCGGCACCAGTGCCATCTGCAGCGGCACGATCTGCAACGCGAAGATCGCGATGTAGACCCAGTCCCGCCCCTTGAAGTTGATCCAGGCCAGCGCGTACGCGGCGAGCGAGGCGAAGGCCAGCGGGAAGAGCACCGACGGAATGGTGATCGCCAGCGAGTTGATGAAGTAGCTGGCGAGCTGGCCGGCCGAGGACGAGCTGCCGAACAGCACCTGCTCGTAGTTCTCCAGCGTGAACTGCGGATCGCTGAAGAAGGTCCACCAGCCGGTGGTCTTGATCTGGTCCTCCGGCCGGAACGACGACACGAACAGGCCGAAGGTCGGCACGGTCCAGACGATCGCGAGGACGATCGAGATCAGGGTCGCGGTCGGCGTGTTGAGGCGTCGGCGGACGCGACCGGCCCGGGTCTTCGGTGGGTCGGTGCGCTGGGTGCCGGCGGGGACGGTGGGCGTGGCAGTGGTCATCTCAGCCCTCCCGCTGCTGGCGCAGGTTGCGGATCTGGTAGATCACGATCGGGATCACCAGGATGAAGAGCACGACGGCGAGCGCGGCGCCGTGCCCGTTCTGGCCGTACCGGAACGCCTGGTTGTACATCTCGTTGGCGATGACGCTCGTCTCGTAGTTGCCGTTGGTGGTGGTCCGGACGATGTCGAACACCTTCAGCGTGGCGATGGTGATGGTCACCACGACCACGATCAGCGCCGGCCGGATGCTCGGCAGGGTCACCCGCCAGAACATCTGCCAGGCGGTGACGCCGTCCAGCCGGGCGGCCTCGATGATGTCGCCCGGGATCGCCTTGATCGCGGCGGAGAGCACCACCATCGCGAAGCCGGCCTGGATCCAGACCATGATGACGATGAGCAGCAGAGTGTTCAGCGGCGAGTCGAGCAGCCACTGCTTGGGCTCCCCACCGAACCACACCACGAACTGGTTGAGCAGGCCGATCTGGTCCTGTCCGGCGCCCCGGAAGGCGTAGACGAACTTCCAGATGATGCTCGCGCCGACGAACGAGATGGCCATCGGCATGAAGATCAGGGACTTCGCCAGTGCCTCCCCCCGGGCCCGGTCCACCATCACCGCGTAGAGCAGACCGATCGTGGTGGCGGCCAGCGGCACCAGGAGCACCCAGACCAGCGTGTTGATCAGTACGCGGACGATGGAGTCGTCGGTCAGCATCCAGGCGTAGTTGTCCAGGCCGACGAAGTTCTCGCTCCGCCCGTCCATGAACGACAGCAGCGTGGTGCGGATCGCCGGTACGACGAGGCCGATGAGCAGCAGCAGCACCGTCGGCAGCAGGAAGAAGAGAGCGAAGATCCCTTCTCCCGGCTTTCGCGGGCGGCCGGTCAGCACGGCGCCGTTCGCGGTCGCGGCGACCAGTCGTGCCTCTCGTCGGCGGGCGAAGAAGGCCGGCACCACGTCGAGCAGCAGGAGCAGGCCGCCCACCACCATGACGAAGGCGATCAGCCCGTACATCAACATGAGGAACTTCGGCTGCTCAGCCGCGAAGTCGAAATCCATCAACCCTCCTTCCGGGGTCGGGTGCACCGGTGGCCCGGTCCGCGTCCGCGGACCGGGCCACCGGTGGTCGTCACTTCGGCCAGCTGCCTTCGATGTCGTTCAGCACCGTGGTGGTGTCCTTGCCGTTGATCCAGGACACCATGCCCTTCCAGAAGGTGCCCGCGCCGACCGCGGCCGGCATCAGGTCCGAGCCGTCGAAGCGGAAGACGGTCTTCGGGTCCTGCAGGATGCCCACGGAGAGCTTGTCCACCGGGTTCGGGACGTTGTTGATGTCCAGCTTCTTGTTCGCGGACACCCAGTCACCGATCTTGGCGCGGCTGTTGGCGTACTCGCCGGAGGCCAGGTAGGTCTGCACCGCCTGGACCTCGGGACGGTCGGCGAAGGCCGCGACGAACTCGCCGCCACCGAGCACCGGCTTCTTCTCCGGGTCGATGCCCGGGAAGTAGAACGCGAAGACGTCGCCGTCCTCGGCCACGTTGGTGCCCTTCGGCCACTGGTTGGCGTAGAAGGACGCCTGGCGGTGCAGCGCGCACTTGCCGTTGGTGATCGGCACGCCGGCCTCCTGGAAGGAGGTGGTGGCGATGCTCTTCACGCCGCCGAAGCCGCCGTTGACGTACTTCTCGTTCTTGAGGATGGTGCCGGCCTTGTTCACGGCCTCGACGACCTTCGGGTCGTTGAACGGGATGCCGTGGGTGGTCCACTGGTCGTAGACGTCCGGCCCGGCCGTGCGCAGCAGCACGTCCTCGATCCAGTCGGTGGCCGGCCAGCCGGTGGCGTCACCGGACTCGATGCCGGCGCACCACGGCTTCATGCCGGAGGCGGCGATCTGGTCGCTGAGCTTGATCAGGTCGTCCCAGGTGGTCGGGACCGTCCAGCCCTTCTCCTTGAACATCTTCGGCGAATACCACACGAAGGACTTCACGTTGGAGCCGAGCGGGGCGCCGTAGAACTGGCCGTTGACGGTGCTGTACTTCAGCCAGTCGGCGGAGTAGTTCTGCTCCGCCATGGCCTTGGTGTCGGCGCCGACCGGCTTGAGCTTGCCCGAGTCGACGAACCGCTTGAGCAGACCCGGCTGCGGGATGAAGGCGACGTCGGGGGCGTTGCCGCCGTCCACCCGGACGCCGAGCTGGGCCTCGAACTCACCCGAGCCCTCGTGGTCGATCTCGATGCCGGTGCAGTCCTCGAACTCCTTCCAGGACTGCTCGAGGCGGTCGGCCTCGATGTCCCGGATCGAGGAGTAGATCGAGACCTTCTTGCCGTCGTTGCCCTGGTACTTCTCGTATGCCGCGCACTCGGCCGAGCCCGCCTTGTCGCTCTTCTTGTCATCGCCGGTGCCGCAGGCGGCGACGCCGAGCGCGAGCCCCAGCACGCCGGTGACCGCGAGAGCCTGGCGTGATCTGGCAAACGCCATGCCGATCTCCTTCCTTGCCGGCGCGTGGGGATTGTCGAACGCGCGCCGGTCCGATGGTCGTCCCCACATGTAAGCGCTTGCATCCCGGTGCGGTCCACCCCTGGGCGGACACGGCCCGGTAACAATCCGGAAACCCGCTCATCGGCGATGGGCGCGCTCCCACGGTTCTTCCGCCGAACGGAACTTTCTGCCACCCTGTCCGTATCAAATCGAAGACTTTCAACATCGGAGGTAGTGGATGCGCAAGCGGTGGCTCAGTCTCGCGGCCGGAGCGGCGGTCCTGGCCGCGACCCTGGTCCCGGCGGCGCCGGCGATGGCCGCGCCGACGTTCAAGGTGCCGTTCCCGTGCAACCAGTCCTGGTCCGGGCAGACCCGGTCCAACCACAGCCCGGCAAACGCGATCGACTTCAACCGCACCGACGATCTGGGCGACCCGGTGGTGGCCAGCGCGCCCGGCACTGTCGACGTGGTGACCAACCTCGGCGACACCAGCTACGGCAAGTACGTGCGGATCAACCACGGCGGCGGCTGGACCACCTACTACGCGCACCTGAACGCCTTCAACGTCTCGGTCGGGCAGACCGTCGGATACGGCCGGGTGATCGGATACGTCGGCTCCACCGGCGGCTCCACCGGGCCGCACCTGCACTACGAGCAGCGGTCGGGCGGCAGCGCCGTGAAGATCAAGTTCAACGGCGCCCAGGCGTTGTACTGGGGCACGAAGACCTACAAGAGCGACAACGGCTGCTCCGGGGCGAACACCGGCGCCGGCACGGTGAACACCGCGGGCGCGCCGCTGACCGTGCGCTCCGGCCCGGGCACCGGCTACAGCTCGGTCGGCACGGTGGCCGACGGGGCCGGCGTGACGATCCACTGCCAGACCAGCGGCACCTCGGTCACCGGCACCTACGGCACCAGCTCGATCTGGGACCGGATCGGCTCCGGCCGGTTCATCTCCGACGCCTACGTCTACACCGGCTACGACGGCTACATCCCGGGCGTGCCCCGCTGCTGACCGGGCCGGGCGCGGGGGCGGTGGCACCCGCGCCCGGAGCCGGTCAGGCGTCCATCCGCCAGATGGCGAAGTTCAGCGCGGCGGCGAACGTGACCCACGCCCAGTACGGCAGCATCAGCAGCGTCGCCGGCCGGGACACCCGCCAGAACAGGGCCACGGTCAGGCCGATCGCCAGCCACATCAGCACGATCTCGGCGAACGCCAACCCGTAGCGGCCGGCGCCGAAGAAGAGCGGCGTCCAGATCGCGTTGAGCACGAGCTGCCCGACCCAGGCCCAGACCGCCGGGCCGAAGCCGACCCGGCGCCAGACCAGCCAGCCGGCGATCGCGATCAGCGCGTAGAGGACGGTCCAGACCGGGCCGAACAGCCACGACGGCGGAGCCCAGGACGGCTGCTCCAGGCTCTGGTATTCGGCCGAGGTGCCCCGCACGCCCAGCCCGCCGATGGCGGCGGCGGCGAACGTGGCGGCGCCGAAGCCGACGAGCGCCCACCACTTCCGGGCCCCGCCGGTACGCCGACCGGCACGCTGAGAAATCTCCATGGTCGAGATATTGCCGCTCCGCCCGGGGCGCAAACCCGCCCTGGACACGAAAGCGCCGGGATCGTCGGGTCCGGGCGCTCCGGTCCGCGAGGACGGAGCGCCGGGCCCGACGACCCCGGCGGGTCAGGGCTGGCGAGGGGACGTGCTAATTGAAGATGCTGACGCCACCCGGGCCGACCAGCAGGCCGACGACGATGAGGACGATGCCCCAGAGGATCTGCCGACGGAACAGCGCGAGAATTCCGGCGACCACGAGTACGACTGCGATAATCCAGAGAATCAGCTCCATGGCGGCTGGATACCCGGGCCCACGATCTCGGAAACCTGCCGCTCAGTCGAGCTGATCGCCCAGGTGGAACACGCTGTACGCCTGCTTGATCACGGGGTGCGCGACGTTGCGGACCCGCACCCCGCCCGGGGTGGTGCCCCGCTCGGTGCCGTGGTGGGCGTGCCCGTGCAGCGCCAGCGCGGTGGGCGCCGAATCGATCGCCTGACCGAGCTGGTAGCAGCCGAGGAACGGGTAGATCTCCAGCGGCTCGCCGGCGAGCGTGTCCGGTACGGGGGCGTAGTGGGTGAGCGCGACCAGGGCGTCGCAGTCGAGTGCGAGCAGCGCGGAGGCCAGCGAGTCGGCGCTCTCCCGAGTGGTCCGCACGAACGACTTCATCTCCGGCTCGCCGAAGTCGCTGGCGCACCGCCCGGCGAACCCGCCGCCGAACCCCTTCACGCCGGCCACGCCGAGCCGCCCGCCGGCGCACTCCACCACAGTGCCGGTGCCCTCCAGCACGGTGATCCCGGCGTCGGAGAGCACCTTGACCACCTGCGGCACCTGGTCGCACTGGTGGTCGTGGTTACCGAGCACGGTGATCACCGGCACCCCGAGGTCGCCGAACTCGCGCGCCACGCAGCGCGCCTCGGCCTCGGTGCCGTGCCGGGTCAGGTCCCCGGCGAGCAGCAGCACGTCCGCGCAGTCCGGCAGTTCCTCCAGCGCCGGGCGGAACCGACCCACCACGTCCTCGTCCACGTGCACGTCGCCGACGGCGGCGATCCGGATCACCATCGAACCTCCTTCACGGCAGCTCCTCGACCTGGGTGGGCGCCTGGGTGCGGATCACCCCGATGTCGCTGGTCACCGGCGTGTCCGGAAAGCGCTCGGCCACCCGCCGCAGGATCTCCTCCCGGCGGTGCGGGCTCTCCACCTCGCCGTAGAGCACCAGTCCGCGCTCGCGACGCACCACGGTGATGCCCTGTTCGGCCACGGACGGCTCCTCGGCCAGCATGTTCTGGATCTCGGCCTCGACGTACTCGTCGGGGGGCACGTCGCCGGGCTGTCCGGTCACGGGATCTCCCTTCCGCCGGGCGCGCCGCCGGGCAGCACGTCCAGCCGGTCGAGCAGCACCAGGAACGCCTCCGCGTACGGCGAGTGCTGCGTTTCCTTCCGTACCCGTTCCCAGTCGATCTGCTCCCGCAGCGAGCGGGCGAGCGGCAGGGCGCGGGCGAAGTCGCAGTAGTGCTGGGAGAAGCTGAGCAGCTTGTGCACCATGAGCTGGCTGGCCGAGAGCACCGGCATGCGGATCGCGTCGACCGGCCGCACGATCGTGTCGGCGAACGTCTCCTCGGTGACCGGGGTCTCGATCGGCCGGTGGATGAGGTCCACCATCCGTCCCTCGTCGTAGACCTTGACCAGCCAGTCCTCCGGCGGGCGCTCGGCGGTGAAGCCGGCCTCGACCAACGCATCGAGGGCCCGGTCGACGTCGCACTCGCGGAGCAGGAAGTCGACGTCGTGGTCGCTGGAGTGACCGCCGTGTGCGTACACCGCGAAGCTGCCGCCCAGGGCGAACGGGATCTCGGACTGCTTGAGCACGGCGGCGACCTTTTTCAGCGTGTGCACCAGGGTCTCGTCCCCGCGCTCGGCCATCTGGGTCTCCCGTCGTCGTGATGCGGTGGGATCACGTTGCGTACCCGGCAGACGCCTCGGCCACACCTGTTGGGTCCGCTCTGGGAGGAATGCGACAAACGGCATGGGTGAGCGTGGGTCGGATAGCCTCGGGGAGGTGGCCAGCTCACCACGGACGCCGCGGGGCAGGGCCCGGCTGCGCGCCGTCGCCCTGATCGGGATCGACGGCTCGGGCAAGACCACCCAGGCCCACCTGCTGGCCGAGGCGCTCACCGCCGCCGGCCACCGGGCCACCTATCACCGCAACGCCGGCGGCCGTCGCTGGCTCGGCCGGCTCGCCCAGCGGGTCGGCCGCCCCGACGCGCAGCGCCTCGTCGGGCGCGACGGCCTGCTCGCGGTCGAGTCCGTGCTGCGCTGGCTGGCCATCGCGCTCGCGCTGATCGGCTGCCTGTCCACCGGTCGCACCGCGGTGATGGACCGCTGGTCCGCCTGTCAGTACGCGAGCATCCGGGCGCACGGCGGGCAGCGCTGGGAGCGGCTGACCCGGGCCGGCTACCGGGTCTTCCCGCCGCCGGAGGTCACGTTCCTGCTCACCGTCGACCCGGCCGAGGCGTACCGGCGGATCGAGCGGCGCGGCACCGACCACGAGAGCATGCGGTGGCTCACCGCCGCCGACGCCGCGTACCGGTCGCTGCCGGAGTACGCCGGCTTCGTCATGGTGGACGGCAGCGGCCCGCCGGAGGAGGTGTCCCGCCGGATCCGGGCGCACCTGAGCGAGTGGCTGCCGGGCGACCCGGCCACGCCGGCCGGCCCGCTGGCGGCTCAGGCCCGCCCGTAGACCGGGATGCTCGCGCCGCTCGTCGGCGCGGACTCCGCGCCGGCCAGGAAGCGGATCACCGAGGCGATCTCGGCCGGCGGCACCCATCGCCGGTGGTCGGCCTCGGGCTGGGCGGCCCGGTTGGCCGGGGTGTCGATGACGCTGGGCAGCACCGTGTTGCACCGCACCCCAAGGGGGCGGTATTCCACCGCTACCGCGTTGGCGAACGCCTGCACCGCGGCCTTGGCGGTGACGTAGCCGGCCGCACCGGGGAAGGGCGCCACCGCAGCCCGGGCCGAGACGCAGACCACCGCGCCGCCGCCGGCCGCCACCAGGTGCGGCAGCGCCGCGTGGGTGACCAGGTAGGTCGGGCGCAGGTTGAGTCGCAGCAGCCGTTCGAACTCCTCGACCGGGGTCTCGTGCACCAGCCCGCCGCTGGCGTACCCGCCGACGAGGTTGATCACCGCGCGCAGCGGCGCCGCCGGCTCGGTGGTGGCTGCGGCCACCGCCCGCGCGGCCCCCTCGGGGGTGAGCAGGTCCGCCACCACCGGGACCGGACCGGCCGGCTCGGGCGTCTCCGCCGCGCCCTCCCGGCCGGGTACGACCACCCGCCAGCCGTCGCGCCGGAACGCGGCCGTGACCGCGCCGCCCAGCCCACCCGTGCCTCCGGTCACCAGCACCGTGCGATCCGCCATGGGCACACGCTATCCGGGCGTCGGGCCGGCCGACCGGTGACCCGGCCGGGGCCGTCCGGCCGTCGCGCGCGGGCGCGACGGCCGATGGTCGGGGTCCGCCGGCGGGAGCGAGTCGACCGGACCGGGGGAGGTGGCCGGACCGCGGTGGTGGGACCCTGGGCGGGGCGGGCGCGGAAGAGGGTAAATTTTCCGATACGCGGCGTCATGGTTGACGCTCACGCGCTCTGAAAGTAAGTTTCATCCGTGGCGAAGAGTCCGAAGATTTCCGCGAGTCACGAGCCCGGTGGGCTGATCGTCCACATCAGCGGGCTCCTGCCCTCGCTGTCCCCGGCCGAGCAGCGGGTGGCCCGGCTGGTCGTCGCCGATCCGGCGGACGCGGCCCGCCGCACCATCACCGACCTCGCCACCGCCGCCGAGACGTCCGAGGCGACCGTGATCCGGTTCTGCCGCTCGGTCGGCATGGACGGCTACCCCCAGCTGCGGATCCGGCTCGCCGCCGAGGCCGCCCGCCGGGTCGAGCCGCCGGACGCCCGGGTGGTCGGCGGCGACATCCCGCCCGGCGCCGACCTGGCCCAGATCATCGCCACCATCGCGTTCAACGACGCGCGAGCGGTCGAGGAGACCGCCGAGCAACTCGACCCGGCAAGCTGCGAGCAGGTGGTCGAGGCGATCGGCGCGGCCGGCCGGATCGACGTCTACGGCGCCGGCGCGAGCGGCTTCGTCGCCTCCGACTTCCAGCAGAAGCTGCACCGCATCGGCCGCACCGCGTTCTACTTCCCGGACGTGCACACCGCGCTCACCTCCGCCGCGCTGCTGGGCCGGGGCGACGTCGCGATCGGCATCTCGCACACCGGCACCACCTCCGACGTCATCGAGGTCCTGGAGCAGGCCCGGGCACGTGGGGCCACCACGGTGGCCTTGACCAACTTCCCCCGCTCGCCGATCACCGAGGTCGCCGACCACGTGCTCACCACCGCCGCCCGGGAGACGACCTACCGGTCCGGCGCCACGGCGAGCCGGCTGGCCCAGCTCACCGTGGTCGACTGCCTCTTCGTCGGGGTGGCCGCCCGCAGCCGGGCCAGGACCAAGAAGGCTCTGGAGGCCACCGCCGAGGCCGTCCGGTCGCGCCGGGTGGGTCCCGGTCGGAGGCGGGCATGACCGCGGGCCGGGTGGAGCGCGACGAGGTCGCCGCGATGCCTGCCGTGGTGCGCGTCGGCGCGCCGACCGAGCGGCGCAACCCGCAGAGCATCGACCTCGACCTGATGTCGACCCGGGACGTGCTCACCGTCATCAACGAGGCCGACCGGCGGGTGCCGGCCGCGGTGGCGGCCGTGCTCGACGAGATCGCCGAGACCGTCGACCTGGCCGTTGCGGCGCTGCGCGGCGGGCGTCGGGTGCACTACTTCGGCGCCGGCACGTCCGGCCGCCTCGGCGTGCTCGACGCGGCCGAGTTGGCCCCCACGTTCAACTCGCCGCGGCACTGGTTCTGCGCGCACCTGGCGGGCGGCCCGGAGGCCATGTGGCGGGCCGTCGAGGACGCCGAGGACGACGAGCGCGGCGCCGCCGCCGAGGCGGCCGAGTGCGTGCGACCCGGTGACCTGGTGGTCGGTCTGGCGGCCAGCGGACGCACCCCGTACGTCCTCGGTGCGCTCGCCGCGTCCCGGGTCCAGGGCGCCTCGACGGTGCTGCTCTGCGCCAATCCGGAGGCCGAGGCCGCGTCGTCGGTGGACGTGTTCATCGGGGTGGACACCGGACCCGAGGTGGTCACCGGGTCGACCCGGATGAAGGCCGGCACCGCGCAGAAGCTGGTGCTCAACACGTTCTCCACGGCCGTGATGGTGCGTCTCGGCCGGGTCTACTCGAACCTGATGATCGACATGGTGGCCACCAACGCGAAGCTGCGTGGCCGGATGATCTCCATCCTGATGGAGGCCACCGGGTGCGCCGAGGAGGTCTGCCGGGTCGCGCTCCAGCAGGCCGACGGCGACCTCAAGACCGCCCTCGTCGCGCTGGTCTCCGGCGCCGAGGTGCCGGCCGCCCGGGCCGCGCTGGCCCGCTCCGCCGACCAGGTACGCGGCGCGCTGGCCCTGCTCGCCTCCTGACCCCTCGCGTTCCCACCCGCCCGGCGCATCCGCCGGGCGGGTGCGACGCGTATCACGTGGTGGGAGGGGACGTCTCTCCCCGTGCGGATTGTTCAACCAGGCGGAGGGTAATCCTTCCGCAGGGCTGAACCGGCCGGTCCACTCCGCGCGTATCAGGCAGTGACCTCCGCCTCGCGGAGGCGGGGTGACGCGGCTCGCTGCGTTCATGGAAAACGCAATGGTGCCATTCCATGGGTGAACGGCGGATCCGCCTGCTTGCGGACCCCCGTTCACCAGGGCGTCCGCAAGACGTCCGAGCAGGGGTCCTGACAGGAAACATGGACCGGGCTCTCAGCTACTACTCAGGCATTCGTGACAGTTTCGACTCACGACATGGAATCCCCGACACGTCACATCTGTTGTGTAGGTGTCAGCACCTACGGGCACAGCAGGAGTTACGGGGAGGGCTGGTGAACGTGGGGATGGCAAGGAACCGGGCAACCGGCGCGAGCGAGGGGACCGTGGCAATCGTGGACAAGAACATCGGCATGCGTACCGACGAGGTCGCCGAAGAGCGGGACCTGGTCGGCGTCTACCTGCACGAGATCTCCCGGACGCCGCTGCTGGACGCCGCCCGCGAGGTGGATCTCTCCAAGGCGATCGAGGCCGGCCTCTACGCCGAGCACCTGCTCGACACCGAGCGGGTCCCGGACGGGGCCACCCGGGAGGAACTGGAGCGCGTGGTGGTCGAGGGCGAGCGGGCAAAGGACCTGTTCATCCGCGCCAACCTGCGGCTGGTCGTCTCCATCGCCCGGCGCTACGTGCGCTCCGGCATGCCCATGCTGGACCTGATCCAGGAGGGCAACACCGGCCTGGTCCGGGCGGTCGAGAAGTTCGACTACGAGCGGGGCTTCAAATTCTCCACCTACGCGACGTGGTGGATCCGCCAGGCCATCAGCCGGGCGATCGCCCAGCAGGAGCGGACCGTGCGGCTGCCCGTGCACCTGGTGGAGGACGTCAACCGGATGCGCAACGTGGCCCGGCAGCTCACCCGTGAGCTGGGCAGCGACCCGGAGCCGGAGCAGATCGCGACCGCGCTCGGCGTCACCGTCGAGCGGGTCAACGAGCTGCGCCGCTGGTCGCAGGACACCGTGTCGCTGGACACCCCGGTCGGCGACGACGGCGACACCAGCCTCGGTGACCTGGTCGCCGACAGCGACGCGCCGTCGCCGGAGGAGATCGTGCTCACCGGCCTGGAGCGGCAGCGGATCGAGGGTCTGCTCAACCACCTCGACGACCGGTCCGCCGGCATCATGCGGGCTCGCTACGGCTTGGAGGACGGGCGGGAGCACTCGCTGACCGAGGTCGCGTCGCGGTTCTCGCTCTCCCGGGAGCGGATCCGCCAGCTGGAGATCCAGGCGCTCGGCCGGCTCCGCGAGCTGGCCCGCGCCGAAGGGTTGCAGGCAGCCTGACCTGGCAGTGGTGAACGGCGAACGGCCGGCGTCCGACAGCGGACGCCGGCCGTTCGCCGTCGCGATCAGACCCGGCCGTAGCCGGCGATCGGCATGATGCCCATGCTCCGCTTGCTCACGTTGCGGCCCGCGCTGGGCGCGTCGATGATCTGACCCCCACCGACGTAGATCGCCACGTGCCCGAGCCCGGAGTAGAACACCAGGTCGCCCGGTTGCAGCGCGCTGCGGCTGATCCGGGTGGTGGCGTCCCACTGGGCCGCCGCGTTGTGCGGCAACGACTTCTTGGCGGCCCGCCAGGCGGCCAGCGTCAGGCCCGAGCAGTCGTAGCTGCCGGGACCGTCGTCGCCGTACCCGTACGGCTTGCCCACCGCGCCGTAGGCGTACCGCACCGCGATCCCGGCCTTGCCGGAGACCGCCGGCGGCTTGCCCGCCGAGCTCGCCTTGGCCGGCGCCTCGGTGGCCCGCCCGTACGCCTGCCGGCGCATTTCGTAGAGCCGGGACAGGTCCGACTCGATCCGCTTCTTGCCCGCGGCGAGCTGCTTGGCCTGCGCCGCCTCCCGGGCCAGCGTGAGGTCGAGCTGGGTCTTCTGCTCGATCAACCGCCGCTGGTCGGCGGTGAAACCGCTGATGGTGCGCTGCCGCTGGCGGGTGAGCTGGTCGAGCGTGCCCAGCCGCTCCGGCAGCGCGGCCGTGCCGCCCGGCTCCAGCAGCGCCGCCGCGGTGCGCATGCCACCGGTCTTGTACGCCGTGGCGGCCAGCACGCCCACGTCGGCGCGGCTCCGCTCGGCCTGTTCCTGCAACGGGCCGATCCGGGCCGTCAGCGCGGCCGCCTCGGCGTTGTTGGCCTTGATGTCCTCGTTGAGCTTGTTGTAGGACTCGACGATTCGCTCCAGCTCAGTCGAGGACTTCTCGATCTGCTTCGTCAGCTCGGCGGGGGTGGGCTCGGCCCGAGCCACCGACGCCGGGGCGAGCAGCGCGGCCGAGAGGCCGGCCACCGCCAGCGAGCGGAGCAGCATCCGTAAGGACGACAAGAGCGGAAAGCTCCTCTCCGTGGTCGGCGAGCGCGGTTTCGCGACCCGTCGACACCGGCCCGGTGCCGTCCGGACGGACGGCGGTCGACCGGACCGACCTGGACAACCTAACCCGTGATCGGAGTCGGCGGGAGTTCAAGGAGGGGCGAACGTTGGCAAAGTGTCGGAAAGTGACAATGATGACGCTGACGGTCAGTGACCGTTTTCCCGAGTGGCGGACGAGTCACACAATGGATCGCGGAACCGGGAATCCCACCGCGGGATCCGCGGCTCCGGGAGGCCACCGTGCAGACCGATCGCCCCTCCACCCACCCGCCCCGGCCGCCGCGCCCGAGGGCACCCACTCTGCTCTACGCCCGGCCCGGCATCGTCGTCACCGCCGAACGCTTCAGCGTCGGGCGCAACAGCTGGCCGATCGCCGACATCACCCAGCTCCGGACCGCCCGGGGTCCGCACGATCGGCTCGCCGTCCGGGCGGTCGCCGTCTCCGCCGCGCTGATCGCGTCGGTCGGCCTGCTGCTCGGCTTCACCGGCGGCCTGCAGCGGCTCACCGCCGGGGCGTATGTCACGCTCGGCGCGGTGGGGCTGCTGCCGCTGCTGCTCGTGCTGGCCGGGGACCGCTGGCGACCCCCCGCGCACGAACTCTGGGGGCGCGTCCGGGGCACCGAGGTGCTGCTGTTCACCAGCGACGACGAGCGGCAGTTCGGCCAGGTCACCCGCGCCCTGCGCCGGGCCCGGGAGGGCGCGCTGCGCGGCGGCCGGGCCGAGCCGCCGGGCGCCGGCCCGTGGCGGCCGACACGCTGACCGGGGTCAGCCGGCGACCGGCTCCGGGGCCCGGGGCCGGCGCTCGGCGGCCACCCAGTGGCTCACCCGCCGCTCGGCGTAGAACGAGACGAACGGCACGGTGCCGGCCAGCATCACCAGCAGCATCCGCTTCAGCGGCCAGTCGGCCCGGCGGGACAGGTCGAAGGTGAGCGCCAGATAGAGCATGTAGAGCCAGCCGTGCGCGACCCCCACCACCGCCACCACGCTCGGGTTGTCGAAGCCGTACTTCAGCGGCATGCCGACCAGGACCAGCACCACCAGCGCCACGCCCACGATCCAGGCGATCACGCGGTACCGGGTAAGGGCTCCGCCCACCGTCGTCCGTCCTTCCGCACCGGCCTCAGCCGGGATAGTCGCCGGGCCGGGCGCCCGGATTGGCGTTCAACCAGGAAAGATAGCGGTTGTACGCGGCCAGCTCGCCGTCGTCCGCCGCCCCGTCGGCCGGCACCACAGGCGTCCGGGCGACGCGCACCGGCCGGCGTACCGCCCCGGCGGCGCCGACCGGCTCGTCGCCGCCGGGCGCCGGTGACGCCGGAGCACCCGGCGGCCCGGGCTCGGCCCGCAGGGCCTGCCGCACCTCGCGCCACCAGACGAAGACCACGAAGCCGGCGAAGACCGGCCACTCGATCGCGTAGCCGAAGCTCAACGCGTTGCCGCCGGCGGCCCGGGTGACCTGCCACCAGCCCAGCCCGAGGAACCCCACCACCAGCACGACCATGGCCACGTGGCGGACGATCCACGCCGGTGTCCGGAGCCGCTGCATGCCATCGAGGGTACCGGGGCCGCCGGTCGTCTCCGACGCGGCGTCGTAGTGCGCGGGGTTTGGTGACATTCCGGCTGGGCAACCGTCTAGACGCCAGCCCGAACCAGACGAGGGGGCGACGATGACCGAATCGGTACGCGGGGACACCAGCCCGGAGCAGCGCGTCACCGAGTGGGACGGCGACCACGCCCGCACCGGGGCCGCCGACGGCGACCTGCCCGGGGTGGACCCCGCCGAGCTGGGCGACGAGGACCTGATCCGGGAGGTGCAGCGCCTGCACCGGACCCGGCTGGACACCCTGCGGCACGCCACCGACTCGGCGCTCGCCAACCACCTGCGCCGCACGGCCGAGCTGGAGACCGAATACCTGGCCCGGCATCCCGGTCGCGAGGTCGATCCGCACCGGCTGCGGGACGCCTGATGGCCACGCACGCCGAGCGCGGCATGTCCGCGCCGCCCGAGGTGGTCTTCAACACCGCCACCGACCCGCAGCGGTCCTCCGCCTGGCTGCCCGAGGAACTGCGCCACTCCGGCGCCTGCCGGGTCGAGGTGCTCGACGCCGACGACATGCGGGCCCGGTGGAGCAGCGCCGACTGGTCCGCGGAGATCGACGTCGAGCCGGCCGACGCCGGTGGCGCCCGGGTCCGGCTGGACCTGGCCGGCCCCGACCACGGCCTCGCCGGCGAGATCCTGGCCAACCTGGACCGCGCGGTGGCCGACAACCTGACCGCCGGCTGAGCCGGCCGCCATGACGACGAGGGAGGCCGGGTTGACCGGGAGTGGCCTGAAGCAGAAGGTGGCGCGCCTGCGCCAGGCGTACGCGCCGCACGAGCACCGACCGCTGGAGGGCTACCTGAAGGCGATGGGCACCTACGCCGGCGTGACCGCCGCGCTGGTCGGACTGGTCCGGGCGACCGGCCGGCCGGTGCCGGAGCGGCCCACACCCGCCGACGTGGTGCTGCTCTCCGTCGCCACGCACAAGCTGAGCCGGCTGTTGTCCAAGGACGCGATCACCAGCCCGCTGCGGGCGCCGTTCACCCGCTACGACCACCCGATCGGCAGCGGTGAGGTGATGGAGCAGGTCCGGGACGAGGGCAGCGCCACCCGGCACGCGCTCGGCGAGCTGGTCAGCTGCCCGTTCTGCCTGGCGGTGTGGGTGGCCACCGGGCTCACCGGCGGGCTCGTGCTCGCGCCCCGGCTGACCCGGCTGGTGGCGACCGCGCTGACCGCGGTCGCCGCCTCCGACTTCCTCCAGATGGGCTACGCGGTGGCCCAGCGGGCGGCCGAGGGCGGCCACCACGAACAGTGACCCGACGAACGGCGGGGCCGGCGCGTGGCGCCGGCCCCGTTCCGCGTGCCCGCCCGGGTCAGGTGGGGGTGGTGCCGTGGTCCTCGCCGGCCCAGCCGCGCGACGTCTCGGGCTCCCGCTCGTCGTCGCCGGTGATGACGTCGCGGTCCACCGCGGTGCGGTCGTGCTCGTTGGCGAAGTCCGGCTCCGGCAGCGTGTCCACGCCCTCCGGGGGCTGGCCGAGCGCCGGCAGGTGCTCGTGCTCGGGCTCACGGTCGGTCATCTGCGTCCTCTCGTCGGCGGTGCGCTCAGGCGACCGTGCCGCCCAGCAGGTCGGCCACCTCGTCCACCGCGTACTCGCCCTGCGGGAGCGCGGCGATCCGGGTGAGCAGTTCCGCCGGGAGTTCCGCGGCCACCGCCCGGCGGTAGATGTCGGTCTGACTGATCCGCTCCTGGCCGTGGTAGAGGTCGTCGAGCAGGTCGTCGAGCGGCCGGGTGTCCGGCTGCTCGGTCACGGGCGCGTCATCGGTCACGCCGACCACCTACCCGGCGCCGAACCGGTCAAACTCTCCCCAACCCCGCTCAGGCCGGCGTGGGGAGGGCGGCCCGGCGGGCGCGGACCGCCTGGGCCAGGTGGTCGAGCACCTCGGCGGTGGTGTCCCAACCGATGCAGGCGTCGGTGATCGACCGGCCGTACTCCAGCTCCCGGGTCGGGTCCAGGTCCTGCCGGCCGGAGCGCAGGAAGCTCTCCAGCATGATCCCGACGATGCCGCGCCGGCCGGCGGCGAGCTGCCCGGCCACGTCCGCGGCGACCAGCGGCTGGTTGCGGTGGTCCTTGCCGCTGTTGGCGTGGCTGGCGTCGATCACCACCCGCTCGGGCAGCCCCGCGGCGCGCAGCAGGTCCAGCGCCCCGGCCACCGACCGCGCGTCGTAGTTGGGCCGGCCGCCCCCGCCGCGCAGCACCAGGTGGCCGTCGGTGTTGCCGCGGGTGTGCATGATCGCCGGGGTGCCGGAGACGTCGATGCCGGGGAAGACGTGCGGCACGCCGGCCGCCCGGATCGCGTCCACGGCGGTGTCGATGCTGCCGTCGGGGCGGTTCTTCATGCCGATCGGCATGGACAGGCCGGAGGCGAGCTGCCGGTGCACCTGGCTCTCCACCGTCCGGGCCCCGATCGCGCCCCACGCGACCGTGTCCGCGATGTATTGCGGGGTGATCGGGTCGAGGAACTCACAGCCCACCGGCAGGCCCAGCCGCAGCACGTCGAGCAGGAGCGCCCGCGCGGTCCGCAGGCCGGTGTTCACGTCACCCGAGCCGTCCAGCGCCGGGTCGTTGATCAGGCCCTTCCAGCCCACGGTCGAGCGCGGTTTCTCGAAGTAGACCCGCATCACCACCAGCAGGTCGTCGGCGACCCGGTCGGCGGTCTCGCGCAGCCGCCCCGCGTATTCCAGCGCGGCTGCCGGGTCGTGCACGGAACACGGGCCGACCACCACCAGCAGCCGGTCGTCGGCGTGGTCCAGCACCCGGGCGACCGCGCGCCGGCCGGCCACGACGGCCTCGGCCAGGGGCGCGTCGAGCGGCAGGTGGTGGTGCAGCAGGGCCGGGGTGGTCAACGGCACCACGCGATCGATCCGCTGGTCGATCACCCGGCGGGCGTCCGAGGAGGTGGTCACGGTGGGGATCCTTCCGCCGACCGTGCCCCGGGGCCGGCGCCCGGGGGTCGAGCCGGCTGCTCGTGTGCGAAGGGGTGGGGAACCATCCCCGCCCCGGCCGGCTCGAAGAGGAAAGTGACGTCAGCTCACGGTCGAGTCACCGGCTCCTCCAGCCGGCTGCCTAAACCATCGATACGAACGAGTCACGTCGGCCAGCGTACCCGACCCGCCCGGCCACGCCCGGCTCCGTTCCGCGAAGCGGGACGCGGGGTATGGGCACATCCATGAGTCACCACCAGAACGACCAGGACCGGATCTCCTCCCGTGCGCACCTGCTTCCGGAGGAGGCGGCGGCCGGCAGCGACGACGCGCGGGCCCAGGCCGACGCGATCCTCGCCGAATCGGATCTGCGGGAGGAGGACCAGAACGCCGCCCCGGACACCGTGCTGGAGCACCGCACCTCCGCCGAGACCGTCAACCCCGTCGAGCCGCCCGACTGAACCCGACCCGCCGACCCCGACGCGACCCCCGGTAGCCGGCGTCCCGCAACCGGGCCAGCGGGCCGGCCAGCCGCAGGCCCGGCGGCACGTTGCCGATCGGGTCGAAGGCCAGCGCGGCGTCCTCCCGGGCGCCGCGCCGGCCGCTCAGCCGTACCTCACCGAACGGCCGCCACGGCCCCACCGACGAGGCCACCGCGAGCACCAGGCGGGGTTCGTCGCCGACCACCGCCGCGCCCGCCTCGGCCAGGGTGCGTCCCAGGTCCGGTGAGTCCGGGTCGGCCAGCACGGCCAGGAACAGCCGCCGCGCCCCGGCCCGGAACGACATGATCGAGGTGTACGTCCCGGTGAAGCGCCGCCGGGGCAGCGGCAGGTTCCGCAGCACCGGCGCCGCGCCGCTGGAACTCACCAGCAGGTCCACCGGCGGCTCCGGGTCCCGGTGCAGCCGGACCGCCACGCCCAGCACGTCCGGCCAGCCGGCCGGCGTCGGCGTCCCCTTGGACAGGCGGACGGTGGCCGGCCAGCGACCGGGGCGGTCCAGCAGCGGCACCCCGGTCGGCGGCCCCGGCGTACCCCAGATCAGCACGTCGGCGGCGAAGACGCGGCCGGCGGGATGCAGCAGTCGGGCGTGCCGCAGCCGGGCCAGCGCGGCGGCGGCGCGTTCGACGGCGGACGGTGCGGGGGTCATGCCGGGACGGGTACCCCGTCGGGCGGCGACGACGCGGGCGCGCGTCCCCTTTCCGCCCACCGGATCGGATAGCGTCGTGCCATGCCCGACAGCGGTTTCCCCTGGCCGATCGAGACGACCCGACTGGACAACGGCCTGCGTGTGGTGGTGAGCGAGGACCGCACCGCACCGGCCGTGGCGGTCAACCTCTGGTACGACGTGGGTTCCCGCCACGAACCGGCGGGCCAGACCGGCTTCGCCCACCTCTTCGAACACCTGATGTTCGAGGGCTCGGTGAACGTGGCGAAGACCGAACACATGAAGCTGATCCAGGGCGCCGGCGGCTCGCTCAACGCGACCACCAACCCGGACCGGACCAACTACTTCGAGACCGTCCCGGCCGAGCACCTGGAGTTGGCGCTCTGGCTGGAGGCCGACCGGATGGGCGGCCTGGTCCCGGCGCTGACCCAGGAGACGCTGGACAACCAGCGTGACGTGGTGAAGAACGAGCGGCGGCAGCGCTACGAGAACGTCCCCTACGGCGACGCCTGGCTGCGGCTGCTGCCGCTGCTCTATCCGCCCGGCCACCCCTACCATCACGCCACGATCGGGTCGATGGCCGACCTGAACGCCGCCGACCTGGCGACCTTCCAGGCGTTCCACGCCACCTACTACGCGCCGAACAACGCGGTGCTCACCGTGGTCGGCGACACCACCGCCGCGGAGGTGTTCGCGCTGGCCGACAAATACTTCGGCGGCCTGGCCCCGCGCCCGGACATCCCGGCCGCCCCGGACGGGCGCACCGTGCCGGCCACCGGCAGCCCGGCGGTGGAGACGGTCACCGCGGACGTGCCGGCCGCCCGCGTCTACCTCGCGCACCGCACCCACCCGTTCGGCGACCCCGGCTACGACGTGACGACGGTGCTCGCCACGGTGCTCGGCAGCGGCCGGGGCAGCCGGCTCTACCAGCGGCTCGCCGACGGCGAGCGGATCGCCCAGCCGGACCTCGTCGGCGCGTACGGGGTCGACCTGGCGCACGCGCCGGCCCCGCTGATCGCCACCGCCACCGCCCGCCCCGGGGTGACCGCCGACCGGCTGCGTGACGGGCTGGCCGAGGTGGTCGACGAGTTGGCCACCGTGCCGGTGACCGCTGCCGAGCTGGATCGGGCCAAGGCGCTGCTGAGCACCATGTGGTGGCGGCAGAAGTCCACGGTGGACGGCCGCGCCGACACGCTCGGCCGCTACGCCACCCAGTTCGGTGACCCGGCCCGGGCCGCCGACCGGCTGCCCGCCTGGCTGGCCGTCACCGCCGAGCAGATCGCCGACCAGGCCGCCGCACTGTTCGGCGCCGACGACCGGGTGATCCTGACCTACCTGCCCGAGGAGACCTCATGACCCTGATCGCCACCCGTCCCGGTCCCGGCGCCGCCCGCGCCTACCGGTTCCCCCAGGTGGTCCGGCGGACGGTCGCCGGCGGGCAGGTCGTCGCCGCGCACCTGCCCGGGCAGAACCTCGCCGTCGCGCTGCTGCTGCTCGACGGCGGCGCGGGCCGGGAGCCGGTCGGCAAGGAGGGCCTCGGCGCGGTGCTGGCCAAGGCGCTGGAGGAGGGCACCGCGCAGCGGGACGCCACCGCCTACGCGCTGGCCATCGAGGCGCTGGGCACCGAGCTGGTGAGCGGGCTCGACTGGGACTCGTTCCAGGTCAGCGTGCAGGTCCCGGTGGGCCGGTTGAGTGCCGCCGTGGAGCTGATGGCCGAGGCGGTCCGCACGCCGCGCCTCGACCCGGCCGACGTGCTGCGGGTCCGCGACGACGAGGCGACCGCGCTGCGGATGGACTGGGCCAACCCGGGGCCCCGCGCCGACGCGGTGCTGCGCGCCGACCTGTTCGGCGCCGAGCAGCGGTGGGGACGCCCGCTCTACGGCGACCCGGAGAGCGTGGCCGCGCTGGAGTCCGACGACGTCACCGTCTTCCACTCGGAGTGGTTCATCCGCCCCGGCACCCTGGTGGTCGCCGGTGACCTGGACCGGATCGACCTGGACGCGCTCGGCGCGGCGGCGTTCGCCGGCACCGGCGGCGGGCCGGTGGACCGGGGCGGCCCGATCGAGGTGCCGCTGGCCGACCGGCGGCGGATCATCCTGGTCGACCGGCCCGGCTCGGTGCAGTCCACGCTGCGGCTCGGTCACCCGTCGCCGCACCGGGCCCACCCCGACCACGTGCCGATGACGCTGGCCGGCACCGTGCTCGGCGGCGCGTTCACCTCCCGCCTCAACCACCTGATCCGCGAGGTGCGCGGCTACACGTACGGCATCCGCGGCGACTTCGCCTCGTCCCGGCGGTTCGGCCGGTTCGCGGTCAGCTCCGGCGTGCAGACCGCGGTGACCGCGCCGGCGCTCGTCGAGTCCGTCGGCGAGGTCTCGCGTACCCGGTTGACCGGGGTGACCGAGGAGGAGCTGGAGGTGGCCCGCTCGTGGCGGGCCGGGCAGCTCTCGGTCGAGTTGCAGAGCCCGCGTGCCATCGCCTCGGCGCTGACCACGCTCGTGGTGCACGACCTGCCGGACGACTACCACGCCCGGCTGCGCGAGGCGCTGCTCGCGGCCACCGTCGAGGAGGTCTCCGCGGCGGCCGGGGAGCACCTGCACCCGGAGGCGCTGACGCTCGTCGTCGAGGGGGACGCGGCGGTGATCCGGGACGAGCTGGTGGCCGCCGGCCTCGGCGAGGTGGTCGACCACGCCTGACCGGGCGGGGCGGCGGGATCGATGTGATTCCCGTCGCCCCGGCCCGCGCGCTGGGAAAGGCTTCCCGTCCGCGCGTCCCGGCTGGGTAGCCTCGCGGGCATGAGGATCGGCATTGTGGGTGCCACCGGCCAGGTCGGTGGCGTGATGCGGCAGGTGCTGGCGGAGCGCGACTTCCCGGCGGAGCAGGTGCGGTTGTTCGCCTCGGCCCGGTCGGCCGGGCGCGCGCTGCCCTGGCGCGACGGCGAGGTGACCGTCGAGGACGCGGCCACCGCGGACTACCGCGGCCTGGACATCGTGCTCTTCTCGGCCGGCAAGGGCACCGCGAAGGAGTTGGCCCCGCGCGTCGCCGAGGCCGGCGCGGTGGTGATCGACAACTCGTCGGCGTACCGGATGGACCCCGACGTGCCGCTCGTCGTCGCCGAGGTCAACCCGCACGCGATCGCCGACCGGCCCAAGGGCATCGTGGCCAACCCGAACTGCACCACGATGGCCGCCATGCCGGTGCTGCGCCCGCTGCACGTCGAGGCCGAGCTGGTCGGCCTCGTGGTCGCCACCTACCAGGCGGTTTCCGGCGCCGGCCTGGCCGGCGTGGCCGAGTTGGACGAACAGGTCCGCAAGGTGGCCGAGGACGCGAGCGCGCTCGCGTTCGACGGCTCGGCGGTGCAGTTCCCGGCCCCGCGTTCGTTCGCCCGCCCGATCGCCTTCAACGTGCTCCCGCTGGCCGGTTCGATCGTCGACGACGGCTCCTTCGAGACCGACGAGGAGCAGAAGCTGCGCAACGAGAGCCGCAAGATCCTCGGCATTCCCGGGCTCAAGGTCTCCGGCACCTGCGTGCGGGTGCCCGTCTTCACCGGCCACTCGTTGCAGATCAACGCCCGGTTCGCCCGGCCGATCGACCCGGCGCGGGCCCGCGAACTGCTCGACGGCGCGCCGGGGGTGGCGCTGAGCGACGTGCCCACCCCGCTGGAGGCGGCCGGGCAGGATCCGACGTACGTGGGGCGGATCCGGGCCGACGAGACGGTCGAGCACGGCCTGGCGCTGTTCTGTGCCAACGACAACCTGCGCAAGGGCGCGGCGCTCAACGCCGTGCAACTCGCCGAGCTGGTCGCCGCCGAGCGCTGAGCCCCGCGCCGTCGGGGGCGTCCGGAACCGGCGCGGACGCCCCGACGGCGGGTATACCGCCCGGCCGCCACAGACACCGGCGCGTGGGAGGCACGATGCCGGCCGGACCGGACACCGGGGACGTCGACGAGGTCGAGGCGGGGCTCGGCTCTGGCTCTACCACTACCTGAGCCGGCACCGGGAACTCCTGCAGGCGGACGCGACCTCCCGGTTCTTCGGGGTCGAACGGATCCGGGCGGCGCTCGGCGTGGTCGCGTACGCGCTTGCCGGTCTGCTGGGCTGGCTGGGCGTGCCGGCGGGCGTTACCCCGCCTCCGGCGGCGGGTAGACCGCGGTGCCGACACCGAGAGGGGAGCACCATGACAACGGTCGGAGAGTTCATGACGACCCGGTTGGTGACGATGGACGGCAACGACACGCTCGCCGCGGCGGCCCAGGAGATGCGCGACGGCGCCATCGGCGACGTGGTGGTGACCGACGGCGACAACGTGGTGGGCATCGTCACGGACCGGGACATCACGGTCCGCGCCGTGGCCGAGGACCGCAACCCCGCCACCACCCGGCTCAACGAGATCACCAGCAAGGACGTGGTGACGGTGAGCCAGCACGACGACGCGGTGGCCGCCGCCGACCTGATGCGCACGTACGCCGTCCGCCGGCTCCCGGTGACCGAGGACGGTCGGCTGATCGGCCTGGTCTCGATGGGTGACCTGGCCGTCGAGCGGGAACCCCAGTCGGTGCTGGCGGACATCAGCGCCGACGACCCCAACAACTGACCGTCCGCCGCGGTGACGCCGGCCCCCGGTTCGGGGGCCGGCGTCCTGGTCGCGCCGCCCGCCGCGCCGTCACCCGATCCGGGCGAGATTGACCCCGTTCCCGGCGGGGACCCGGTGCCTGTCGACGAGGGGACCGCTGGTATCCCGGGAGGAGTCGCCTTCGATGGACATGACCACGAGATTCTTCGAGGACCTGGATCGGCGCGGGTTCGACCCGCTGCTCGTCAAGACGTCCGGAACGGTCCGGTTCGACCTGCACGAGGGCGCGCAGACCACACACTGGCTGCTGGAGATCGAGCGGGGCAACCTGCGGGTCCGGCAGGCCGACGGCGAGGCGGACACCGTGGTCGGCACCGACCCGCGACTGTTCGGCGCGCTCGTGCACGGCGAGGAGAACACCGTCGCGGCGCTGCTGCGCGGTGACATGACCGTCGTCGGTGACCTGCGGCTCGTCCTGCAGGTCGAACGGGTCTTTCCCGGTCCGCCGGACGCTCGCGGACCGCACCACGCATTCTCCAGGAGGACCGTCTGATGGCCGGGAGCAACACCGTCCGGATCCTGGACGGAAACACGTTCGTGGTCTCCGAGGACACCGGCGACATCGAGGCCACACCGAGCGAGCCGACCGGTCTGTTCTCGCTCGACACCCGCTACCTGTCGAAGTGGGTGCTCACGGTGAACGGGGAACGGCTGAACGCGCTCTCCTACGACGACCTGCAGTACTACGAGGCCCGGTTCTTCCTGGTGCCGGGCCTGGCGACGCACTACGTCGACGCGAAACTGTCGATCATCCGGGAGCGGGTGGTGGGCGGCAGCTTCCGGGAGACGCTGACCATCTTGAACCACGACGAGAAGGCGGTCGATCTGGAGATCCGGATGGACGCCGGCTCCGACTTCGCCGACCTCTTCCAGGTCAAGGACGAGATCCTGAACAAGAAGGGCGAGCTGTACGCCGAGGCGGAGTCGGACCGGCTGCGGCTGGGCTACCGGCGGGGCAACTTCAAACGAGAGACGATCCTCTCCGCGAACCGGCCGACCCGCTACGACAACCGGGGCTTCGGCTGGAGCCTGCACCTGGAACCCAACGAACAGTGGGACGTCCTCATCGACGTGCAGACGTTCGCCATCGGGCCCGGCGGCCGGGACCTGCGGATGGGGTTGCGGGCGCACGGCACCGAGCGGCTCGCGCTCCAGCACGACCTCCAGGAGTGGATCGACCGGGCGCCCAAGGTGAACAGCGAGCACGGCCGGGTCGCCGCGACCTACCGGCGGAGCATGGTCGACCTCGCCGCGCTGCGCTTCTCGCCGCTGTCGCTCGGTGGGCAGACGCTGCCCGCCGCCGGCCTGCCCTGGTTCATGACCATGTTCGGCCGGGACAGCATCCTCACCTGCCTCCAGGTGCTGCCGTTCGCGCCGGAGATGTCGAAGACCACGCTGCGCATCCTCGGCGCCCTGCAGGGCACGCGGTTCGACGACTTCCGGGACGAGGACCCGGGCCGCATCCTGCACGAGATGCGCTACGGCGAGACCGCCGCGTTCGAGGAGCAACCGCACTCGCCCTACTACGGCTCGGTGGACGCGACCCCGCTGTTCGTGGTGCTGCTCGACGAGTACGAGCGGTGGAGCGGCGACGTGGCGCTGGTCAAGGAGCTGGAACGGGAGTGCCGGGCCGCGCTGAAGTGGATCGACGACTACGCCGACCTGGTCGGCAACGGCTACATCTGGTACGAGCGGCGCAACACCGACACCGGTCTGGAGAACCAGTGCTGGAAGGACTCCTGGGACTCCGTCTCGTACGCCGACGGCTCGCTGCCGCCGTTCCCGCGGGCGAGCTGCGAGGTGCAGGGGTACGCGTACGACGCCAAGACGCGGGCCGCCCGGCTGGCCCGGGAGTTCTGGGACGACCCCGCGTACGCCGATCAACTGGAACGCGAGGCGGCGGAGCTGAAGGCGCGGTTCAACCGCGACTTCTGGGTCGCCGACGGCGGCTTCTACGCGCTCGCGTTGGATCCGCAGGGACGGCAGTGCGACGTGCTCAGCTCCAACATCGGCCATCTGCTGTGGAGTGGCATCGTCGACGACGAGCGGGCGCCGGTGATCGCCGAGCACCTGGTGGGTCCGCGGCTCTGGTCGGGCTGGGGGGTGCGGACGCTGGCCGAGGGTGAGGTCCGCTACAACCCGATCGGCTACCACAACGGCGCGGTCTGGCCGTTCGACAACTCGTTCGTCGCGTGGGGGCTGCGCCGGTACGGCTTCGCCGAGGAGGCGGCCTGCGTGGCGAACGGGATCCTGGACGCGGCGACCTACTTCGACGGTCGGCTGCCGGAGGCGTTCGGCGGCTACCAGCGGGAGCTGACGAAGTTCCCGGTGGAGTACCCGACCGCGTGCAGCCCGCAGGCCTGGTCGACCGGCGCGCCGCTGCTGCTGATCCGGACCATGCTGGGGCTGGAGCCGCACGAGGGGCACCTGGCCGTGGACCCGCGGCTGCCGGTGGGCATGGGGCGGATCGAGGTGCTGGACATCCCGGGCCGGTGGGGCCGGGTGGACGCGTTCGCCCGGGGCCGGCTGGACCTGCACAACCCGGCCGACTGACCGGGCCACTGAGCCCGGGCCGGGCTCAGTGGCCGGGCGGCGGCTCGTCGGCGCGCGCCTCGTGCGGGGGCAGCAGGCAGAACTCGTTGCCTTCCGGGTCGGCCAGCACGGTCCACCGGGGCAGCTCGCGGACCACCGTCGCGCCCGCCTCCAGCACCGCGGCCCGCTCCTCGGCATCGCCGACCAGGTCCAGGTGGATCCGCCCGGGTGCGGGCAGGTCACCGGCCGGGCTGATCCACAGGTCCGGCCGGCGTCCGTGCGGGTCGCGCAGCAGCACCGCCTCGGTCGGCCCGAGCGTGCGGTCGGCGAGCTTCGCCCGGTCGGCCTCGGCCACGGGCAGCCCGGTGACCGTGCTCCAGAACGGGGCGAGCAGGTAGGGATCGCGGCAGTGGATGACGATCGCGGCGAGGTCGGGCATGCCTCGAACCTAGTGGGCCGGGACCGCGGGCAGGACGCTGTCCAGGAACGCGGCGGCGACCGCGCGGCACGGGAGCGGCCCTACGGTCGCGTAACCTACCCGGGGTAAAGTTGCCGAATGCCGGAGCTCGTGTACCCGCCCGTGATCACCGCCGCCAAGACGATGTTCCGCGCCCTCGACCTGCGCCTGGACGTGCGGGGCAGCGAGAACGTGCCTGCCACCGGCGGGGCCGTGCTCGCGTCCAACCACGTGAGCTACCTCGATTTCATCTTCTGCGGCTACGGGGCGCACCCGTCCCGCCGGCTGGTCCGCTTCATGGCCAAGGAGAGCGTCTTCCGGCACCGGGTCTCCGGCCCGCTGATGCGCGGCATGAAGCACATCCCGGTCAACCGGGCCGCCGGGGCCGGGTCGTACGCCACCGCGGTCGGCGCTTTGCGCCGGGGCGAGGTGGTGGGCGTCTTCCCGGAGGCGACGATCAGCCGGTCCTTCACCGTCAAGGACCTCAAGAACGGCGCGGCCCGGATGGCGCAGGAGGCCGCCGTGCCGCTGCTGCCGGTGGCGCTGTGGGGCACCCAGCGGCTGTGGACGAAGGGCCGCCCGCGCACGCTGACCCGCCGGCACACCCCGATCACCATCCTGGTGGGCGAGCCGATGGACCCGGGCGCCTACCCGGACGCCACCGTCCTGACCGCCGAGCTGCGGACCCGACTGTCGGCGCTGGTCGACCGCGCTCAGCGGGAATACCCGGACCAGCCCGCCGGCCCGGACGACGCCTGGTGGCAGCCGGCCCACCTGGGCGGCACCGCGCCCACCCCGGAGCAGGCCGTCGAGCTGGACCGTTCCGACCGCCGCTCCCGAAGCGCCTCCTGACCGGCGCCGCCCGCGCGGTCGCGGGTCGTCGCAGCGGGCGTCAGCAGGCGGAGCCGGGCTGGTCCCGGGCCGGGAGCCGCAGCGGCCACGGGGACGCCTCGGCCACCGGCTGGCGGTAGTAGTCGTCCCGGGACAGGAACTCCACCGGAAGCGAACCCGGCAGCGTCACCACGCCCAGCGTCGGGCCGGGGGAGGCGGCGACCCGGGTGGTCAGGGCGTCCCGCTCCGGCGGGGACAGGTCCACCAGGTCGGGGTGGGCCAGCCGGAACCCGGCCACCGAGCGGCGCACCTGCCGGGCCAGCGCGGTCACCACGTCGACCGGGCCGGTGAGCGCGAGCGCCGGCTGCCGGATGGTGCGCAGGGCGTCGCAGACCACCCGCAGTTCCACCGCGTCGTCGCCCACCTCGGCCAACTCCAGCCGGGACGGCCACTGCCAGCGGATCTGGCCGCTGACCAGGCGGGACAGCCGGGCCGAGCGCCGGTGCCGGGCGCCGGTCGGGCTGTCCCGCCCGGGGACCAGGGACAGTTCGGGACCGGTGCAGACGTAGGCCAGCCGCCGGTCGGTGACGGTGACCGAGGCCGGGTCGGGCAGCGCCCAGCAGCGCACGTCCTCGGTCGGGCCGAGCAGGTGGCCGGCGACCAGCAACCGGTGCTGGCCGAGCAGCCGTTCGCCCGGCTCGGGCACCAGCGCGTAGCGCCGGTCGAGCAGGGGACGGGTGGGGTCGTCGTCGGCGTCGAAGCGGTGTGGGCCGATGAAAAATGGTGCGGCGTCCTCCGGCACGGTCAGAACCTCCCGGTGACGGTTGGCGGTATCGGTGAGCCTGACCGATTCCTGGGGTGATTGTCATGACACCCGTTAGGGGGTCGGCCGGTCGGCCGACGCCTGCGACCGGTAGATGCCGATGTCTTCCGGTCGGACGAGGCCGTCCTCGATCGCCCGGGCGAGGAGAGCCGCCTTGGTGGCCGCCGGGCGACCCGCCCGGGTGTACTTGATCCGCGCCCGGTCCACATACTGCTTGACGGTGTGTTCGCTGATCTGCATCCGGCGCGCCACCGACGCCTTGGACATCGACTGGAACCAGAGCAGCAGCGCCTCCCGCTCCTTGTCCGACAGGGCCGGCCGGTCCGGACGGGCGTCGCCGACCATCGCGCCGGCCAGCGCCGGCGGCACGTACGGGCGGTCGCTCGCCGCCGCCAGCACCGTGCCCACGCAGTGCTCCCGCCCCTCGTGCTTGGCCAGGAACGCCACCGCGCCCGCATCCAGCGCGGCCAGCATGGTCGGCGGGTCGGTGTGCTCGGAGTAGACCACCACCCGCCGGCCGGCCGCGCTCAGCTCGGCCAGCTTGTCCAGCACCATCCGCCCGTGCAGCCGCAGGTCGAGCAGCACCACGTCGGCCTCCGGCGCGGCCCGCAGCACCGCGTCCGGGTCGTCGCCGGTCGCCAGCACCCGCAGCCGCGGCTCGGTGGCCAGCCAGGCGCGCACCCCGTCGATCACCACGGGGTGGTCGTCGACGATCGCCACCCCGATCGGGTGCCCGGGGTTCACGTCCGCCGCCAGCGGGTCTGCGTCCACCTGATCTCCCCGTCCCGCTCGTGCAGGTGCTCCACCGGGCCGTCGCCGGCGGGTGGCGCCGCGGAGTCGTCCGGGCCGTCGTGGTCCGGTGTCACCAGGCTGACCACCACCTCGTCCGGGCCGGCGACCACGGTCAGCCGGGCCGAACCGCGGGCGCCGGCGAGCGCCGCGGTGAGCGGGTCGGCAAGCCTCCGGCGCACGTCCACCGGCAGCTCCGGTGGCGTGCCGACCGCGACCAGCTCGATCGGCAGGCCGTTGCGTTCGGCCAGGTCGGCGGCGGCGCGCAGCTCGTGCAGCAGTGGATCCGGCACGTCGTCGGACTCGGCGATCAGCCGGCGCAGCCGGGCGGCGGCCAGCACGGCGCGGCGGCGGACCGCCGGATCTGCGGGGTCGGCGTCGCCGGCCGCCAACGCGGACAGCACCTCCTCGGCGGTGCCGCTGACCAGGGCCAGCCGGGCCTGCCGTTCGCCCTGGGCGCGCTCGGCCGCCGCCCGTTCCGCGGCCACGGCCAGCGCCGCCGCGGCGGTGCCGGCGCCGTCCCGGGCCAGCGCGGTCAGCGCCGCCGCGCCGGCGAACACCGCCACCGGCAGCGTGGAGGTGCCGTAGACGTACATCGCGTAGCGGCTCAGGTCGGCGGGCGTGGTCGCGCCGTGCAGCACCACCGCCACCAGCGCGATCACCGCGTGCGCGGCGAGCAGGACCAGCAGCCAGCGCACCGGCCGCCGCCAGAGCGCCAGCAGGAAGAACCAGGCCAGCCCGCCCCACACCCAGTTGGCGGTGCTGAACAGGAACCGCTCGCCGGCCGCCGCGAACACCGCCGCGTCGACCACCAGCAGCGCCGCGGCCAACCGCCGGGCCGGGGGCAGCCCACCGCGCAGCAGGCGTACGCCGGTGGCGACGCCGGCCAGCGCGGTCACCAGCCAGCCGACCGCCACCACCGCCGGCGCGGCCATCCCGGACCCCGCCGACAGCACCGCCGGCAGCCCCACCACCAGGTGCCAGGCCAGCGCGATGACGACCGCGACGAGCCGGGCGCCCCGGTCCGACGCGTCCGCCACGGCGTGCGCCTCCGGCGGGGGCGCCACCGCCGCGCGGGCGCGCCCGGGCAGCCGGGGCCGGGGCCGCAGCGTCGCGCCGGCGGTCACCGCCGCGGGGGACTCAGTCGCCATCCGACCACTCCAGCCGGACCCGGGTGCCGGCGCCAGGGACGGAGGTCACCACCGCCCGGCCGTCCACAGTGGCCATCCGGCCGTGGATGGACTCGCGCAGCCCGTACCGGTGGGCCGGGACCGTGGCCGGGTCGAAGCCCGGGCCGTCGTCGAGCACCTCGACCACGACGGCGCCACCCGCGCGGTCCAGGCGCAACGCGGTGCGCGCGCCCGGCGCGTGCCGCGCCACGTTGGCCAGCGCGGCGGCGGCGCTCTCGGCGAGCGCCGTGGCGACCTCCGCCGGAATCCGGCACGGCGGCAGCGTGGCGCGCACCGGCAACTCCGGCAGCCCGGCCAGGACGGTGCGCAGCCGTTCGGCCAGGTCCGCCTCGCCGGTCGCGGTCCGCGCGCCGGCCAGGCCGCCGAGGGTACGCAGGTCCGCCGCGCACCGCTCGCGCAACGCGGCCGAGTCGCCGGGCACTGCGCCGAGCCCGACCATGGTCAGCGTGCCGAGGACGGTGTCGTGCAGGTCCCGGTTGTGCCGCCGTTCCGCCGCCCGCGCGGCGCGGGCCACCACCGCCTCGTGGGACAACCGCCGGTAGTCGGCGAACGCGGCGTCGCCCCGGCCGATCCAGCGGCGCATCACCGCGGTCATCACCGCCGTGCAACCGGTCTGCACCACGAGCGTGCCGGCGTGCGCCCGCGCCTCGACCGGGTTGCCGGCCAGCGCGGCGCCGGTCGCGTAGGCGGCGGTGACCAGCAGGCCGGCCGGCACCGACCAGCGGGCCGGCGCGGTGGCCTGCGCGTTGATCACCGTGGTGCTGGCCAACACCGCGACCCAGCTCGCCTCGCCGGGCAGCACCTCCGGCGCGACCAGCCACGGCACGGCCAGCGCGGCGGCGGTGGTGAGCGCCACGTCGCCGGCCACCAGCGCGACGCCGATGCCGTGCCGGAACGCGCGCACGGCGTACCAACCGGACCACGCGGTGAGCGCCACGACGGCCGGGATGAGCACCGCCACCCGCACCGGCGGCGTACGCACCGACAGGGCGACCACCGCGCCGACCAGGCCGCAGGTGAGCCGGAGCAGCGCCGGCAGGGTGGTGAAGATCAGCGTGAACGCGCCGCCCGCGGGACGGTCCAGGGGGGACCGTGGCAGGGTCGTGGCGGCAGCCACCGGCATCGAGGAGGCGTCCTTCCGGCATCGACCCGGCCGGGTCCGCGCGGCATAGATTGACGCCGGAGAATAGCACGCTTTGTCGGAACTGGTCACCCTCGGTGGGCGTTGCGTCGCTTACCCGACCGGAAAAGCGGATCGTCAACGTCCGGTTTCGGCCCGGTGGTGGTGGTCTACGGGACGCGATCAGCGGGCGTCGTGCCTGGCGTAGGCCGCGTGTCGGCTGTCGCGTGCCCGCGGGGTTGACCGGCCGACGTCGGCATCCGTGGCCTGCCGCTGACGCGCCGAGCGCCTCCCCTCCTCCGTCGAGGGCTCCGGCCACAGGTCGTCGATGGTGGCGTTGAACTCGGCGCCGATCAGCACGGCCAACGCGGTGAGGAAGAAGAACAACAGGACCGCGATCGGCGCCGCCGCCGGGCCGGCGTCACCGCCCAGGCCCGAGCCGAGATAGAGGCGTAGACCCACACTGCTCAGCACCCAGATCAGCAGCGCGAGCACCGCACCGGGGAAGTCCTTGCGCCACCGGGTCCGCACCGGCACCGCGAGATGGTAGAGCGAGGTGAGAGCGACCAGGGAGAGCACCACCACCACCGGCCAGTAGGCCGCGCTGACCAGCCAGCTCAGGTCGGATCCGGACACCTGGGCCAGCAGGCGGCCCAGGATGTCGGGGCCGATCACGATCAGCGGCAACAACACCGCGCCGATCACCAGCCCGGCCAGGTACATGGCCAGGCTGAGCAGCCGGGAACGCCAGAAACTGCGCAGGCCGCCCAGGTCGTAGGCGGTGGTGACGGCCGAGACGTAGCTGCTGACCGCCGCCGACCCACTCCACAGGGCGAGCACCACCCCGAGGGACAGCAGGCCGGAATGCCCCTCCCGCAGGGTGTCCCCCACCAGCGGCCGGACGATCTCCTGCATGGTGCGGTCGGTGAAGACGCCGTCCGCCCAGCCCAACAGCGATCGCGCGACCCAGCCGGCGGTGTCGGCGCCGATGACGTCGCCGAGCTGACCGATCAGGGCCAGCAGGGCCAGCAGCAGGGGCGGCATGGACAGCATCGTCCAGAAGCTCGCCTCGGCCGCCAGCCCGTGTATGCGGTCCCGCAACGCCCCCCGGGCGGTGCCGACGCCGACCTGGGCCCCGACCCGTGCGCCGGCCCGCAGGCGCTGCCGCGCCAGCGTGCCGTACCGGTGGAAGTCCCGCATCGTGTCTTGTCTGCCCTGGCCCGCCGGCGTCGAAACCCCGCGCCCGGCGGCTCACGGATCCGCGGCGAACTCCTGCGGCTTGATAGCCAAGGTGCACACCGCTGTCCGTCTCCGGCAGCCGCACACGATGTGATGTTCTCTCCAGATGACTCGGCCCCTCTTGGCAACTCTTCCCCCCGACGTCGAAGCGCGTCTGGCCCGAGAACACAACGTCTGGCTGTGCACCCTGCGCCCCGACGGCTCCCCACACGTGACGCCGGTGTGGTTCGTCCACGCCGACGGCGTCTGGTGGATCGGATGCGAGGGCGGCAGCGTCAAAGCCCGTAACGTGGCGGCGGACCCGCGCGTCTCCCTGGCCCTGGAAGACGGCGTCAACCCGGTCGTCGCCGAGGGCACCGCCCGGCTCCACCGCGCCGAATTCCCAACCGCTGTCGTCAAGGCCTTCGCGCACAAGTACGACGGATGGGACATCCGGCGGCCGGTCACGCCGGACGGGGACCGCGTCCTGCTGGAGATCCCGGTTCGGCGGTGGCTGCTCGCCGGCACGGCACGCTGACCTCGCACGCCTGCCAGGGCGTCATGTCCAGGTGCGGGTAGCGTTGCGCCACGCCGGCGACGGTCGCGGGGGTCCAGTAGGGATGGCCCGGCGGCGGGAACCCGAACAGCGCGAGCTGCGCCGGGGTCGCCCGGCTCACGAAGCGGTACCAGGCGGGCTCGTGGCTCCGCTCGGCCCAGGCGTGCCGGTTGCCCCAGTCCACGGCCGCCGGCCGGAAGCTCAGGTGCATGCTGTAACGCGCGCCCCGGGGCGTGGTCAGGCCGGCGCCCCGGTGGAACGTGCCGGGTTGGAACGCGACCACCGTGCCCGCCGGGCCGGCGCCGGACACCTCCGCCTGGTAGAGATGCGGGCTGCCGGTGGGCGCGACGAACTCGCCGAACCGCGCGCCTTCTGGCTCGACGAGCACTACGACCGTGAGCACGGCGTCGACGGGCGTGGCCGCCACGAGGCCGAGGTGCTCGCACGTACCGACGAGTTCGCCGACGCGTGGGGCGACATCGCGCCGGTCGCCTTCGCCGCGACCGCCTGGCGGATCGCCACCGAGCTGTCACCGGGCTACGTTCGCTGGCACCGGCGGATCGTTTCCGCGACGTGCGCGCCGAGCCCCTGGGACGGCAGCCTGATCTGCGCCGTCACGGTGATCTCCCGGTGGCCGGCCGAACTCACCTGGAGCCGGCAGTGGCAGCGTGACCGGGGCTGGCGGGACTGGCCGCAGTTGTTTGGCCAGTACACGACGCCGACCGAGCAGGACCTGACCCGCAGCCCGCACCTGCGCGCCCTGCTCCAGGTGGACGTGCCCGTCCCGCTCGGCGACCTGCCGCCGGCGCCGGACGGGCCGGACGACTCGGTGGCCGCCACGGCGCGGCGGGCGGTCGTCGTGCTGACGCGGGAACTCAACGACCTGCTCGGCCCGGTGATCGGTCAACTGGAGGCGGGCGTCCCGGCGGACTCCTGACCACCGGACGGCAGCCAGTCCCGCCGGAGCAACCCGAAGACCCACGAGTCGGAGACGTCGCCGTCCACCACGCAGTCCTCCCGTAACGTGCCCTCCCGCAGGAATCCGAGCTTCTCCAGCACCCGGGCGGACGCCAGGTTGCGGGTGTCGGTCTCCGCCTGGACGCGGTTGAGGTCCAGCGTGTCGAACGCCCAACCCAGCAGGGCGCGCGCCGCCTCCGTCGCGTAGCCCTGACCCCAGGCCGCGTCGTCGAAGCAGTAGCCCAGCGACGCGCTCCGGTACTCCGGGTTCCACCGGACCAGGCCGCACCAGCCGAGGAACGCCCCGTCGCAGAGCCGGTCCACGGTCACCCGGGCCCCGGTGCCCTCCTCGGCCATCCGTCGACAGGCGGCGACGAACCGCGCGGCGCGTTCCGGGTCGCGCCACGGCGGCGAGTCCCAGTAGCGCAGGACGCGGGCGCTGCTGTGCAACGCGAAGAGGTCGTCCGCGTCGCTGTCGGCGACGGGACGCAGCCGGAGGCGGGCGGTGCGCAGGGTGGGGGTGGGCAGCGACATGGGTCCGATGATCCCGTTCGGCACGGGTGGCCGGTCAACCGGATATCCGGTGCTGGGCTAGCGTGGAGTGGTGAGTGAGGTGCTGGCGGTCCTGCTGGTCGTCGGCTGCCTGGCGGGCGTCCTGGGGCTGCTCGCCTGGCTGGCGGCCCGGGTTCGCCGCCGCGGGGTCGGCGACAATGTGATGGGCCCGTTCGAGGAGATCTGGCATCCGGGCGCCCACCGATTCCGCGCCGAGATCAAGGTGTACGAGGAACGCGTGGTGCCGCTGCCGCCCGCCGCTGACCCGAAGCGGCGCGAGCGTGGTGGCAGCATCTCCCCGTAGGAACTGCCTTCAAGCGGGAGGGGGTTCGCTGATGACGCTGTCGGCGGACGACAGGCTGGCGGTCCACGAGCTGATCGCCCTGCACGGGCATCTCATGGACGCCGGCGAGTTCGACAGGATGGACGAGCTGTTCACCGCCGACGTGGTGTACGACGTGACGGCCTTCGGAGCCGGCGAGTTGCGCGGCCACGAGGCGATCAAGCGGGCGGCGCTGGCCCTGGGCGACGGGAACCCGGTGGGCCATCACGTCACGAACGTCTGGGTGACCGAGGACGCCGATGGCACCGTCCGGGCCCTGTCGAAAGGGCTCGGCGTCAACGCCGACGGGTCGGTCGGCAGCGTGGTCTACGAGGACACCCTCCGCCGAGAGACTGCCGGGTGGCGGATCGCCCATCGGAACGTGAAACCCCGACGCACGCCACTGCACCCGTGACCGCACCCGCGCACCTGCTGTCAGGCCCGGGCGTCGGCAGCCTCGATCGGCGGTGACTGCATGATCTGCGGCTGGCCACCGCCATGCCGTTGAACTGCGGTATGGAGGTGCGCCCGGCAGGATTCGAACCTGCGGCCTTGGGATTAGAAGTTGAATCCCGTACGGGTTAGCCCATCATCATGAGTTACTAGGGGTGTCTATCTGTCCAGGTAGACACCCCTATTGATGATGATTGGTGCCTGCTCGTGATGCCGGATCCGGAGACATCCGGGCTCACACCGGGCTCACGGAATGCGGGTGCGCCGGGCATGGGGAAGGCCCCCACCTCAGCGGGGGCCTTCGTCGGGGGTCTGGGTCAGTGCTTCTTGGCGAAGTTGACGAACGACTGCCAGACGGTCGGGTCGAACTGGAGGGTGCCCCCGTCTCGGTCCTTGGTGTCGCGCACGAGCACGACGCCGGGCAGGTTGTCGGCCACCTCTACGCACGACCCGCCGTTTGCTCCCGAGCGAGTCGACTTGTGCCACCTGGCACCGGTCATGTCCATGTCTGCGCCGCTTCCTTGATCAGTTTGAGTGACTGCCTGCGCGAGAGTGCTTCACCCCTGACCGCCTCCCACACGCGCTGGAGGGTAGCAAGGTCATCGGTGAGGTTCACTACCTGTGCTCGGACCTGGTGATCGAGGTGAGCGATCACCGAGCCGTCGCCCAGCGTGGCCAGGATGAAGCCTCCTTGCAAGCCAGGGTAGACCCCGGCGTCCTCAGTCACCACGAGTATCTGTACGTGCGGCAGCTCGGCCATCTTGGCGAGGTGCTGTAGCTGCTCCGCCATGACGCCTGGGTGGTCGTTGAGTGGCCTCCGTAGCACCATCACGTCGACTACGGCGACCAGGGGCACGGGTTCCTCACGGGTCAGGATCGACTGTCGATCGAGCCGAGACGCCACGCGCTGATCGATCTCGTCGGGGAGTAGTAGACCGCTGGCTAGGGTGGCGCGGGCGTACGCCTCTGTCTGAAGGATGCCCGGCACGTAAGCAGGTTCGTACCAGCGCAGTAAGGTCGCCTCGCGCTCGAATTCGATCCACTCTCGCAGCCAGGCTGGCGTGTGGTCGAGCTTCGACAGCTCACGCAGCATGCGGGCGAACCGGCCGCCGGTCTTGTACGCCTCGTCGACTGCGTTCATGTATTCACGGGTCGGTGGGCGTCCCCCTGTCTCGACTGCGCTGACATGTGAGCCCGAGTAACCGATGACCTTGCCGAAGTCGTCCTGGCTGAGTTCCTGGGCCGCCCGGAACAGCCGCAGTTCTTCGCGTACGTAGTCGGTGGCGGTCCCCATCGATTCCCCAATCTCTGCTCAGTTCCGTCGGCGGGTCTTTCGTGCCTGCCCAATTGCCCCGTGAGCTGGCACAACATCGGTGACGACGTATCGAAGTCGGCCGCGTCCTTAGCAGACTGTCACACATCGGAGCCGCTCCTATCCAGAGAGGGACGGGGTGGTTTTTGACGGGGCCGTCCCGTTCCCCCGTGCGGGGCGGCCCCTCGGACGACGGAGGAGGTTGACGTGCGCCTGATGCGACGGCTCAGGAGGAGTGGCAAGGTGCCCGCGCCTCCGGTGCCTGAGCCTGTGATGTCGCAAGGGCAGGCTCGCTGCCTTTCGTCGTGGTACTCGGAGCGCACTGAGCCGTTCTTGGTGTGGGGGCGTGCTGGCAACCTGACCCCCGGCCAGGCGTCTCGGTGCTCGATTTCGGGAGGGTCGGCGCGTACCGCTGCGGAGTACGCGCCGGCCTTGCTGAGGCCTCGTCGCTTGGGCGGTGGTCAGCGGTGACCGACTCGCCTGTGGCCGCGTTTATCGCCCCTCGCGGGCTGGATGTGGTCACGCCGGAAGAACTGGCGGCGGCTCGTCGGCTCCTCGGGCTGAGGTTGGCCGCGACGCGCAAGGTCGTCGGTGTCACTCAGGTCCGACTCGCGCTTAAGGTGCAGTGGTCGCGAAGCACGATCGCGAACGTAGAGAGAGCGCGGCAATGGCCTCCCCGAGAGTTCTGGGCCGCGTGTGATGCCGCCTTGGGTGCGGCCGGGCTGCTGGTGGCGGAGTGGGCGCATACCGAGGCTCTATCGCGTCGGCTACAGGATCAGGCGGCGGTGGAGATGATCCGGCGGCAGTTGTCCCAGTCGCCGCCGACGTGCCTGTGCCGTGATCTGCAACGGCTGTTCCGTGATCCCGCCGCGTCGTTGTACCTCGGTGTCCCGCCCGCTGTGCCTGCCCGAGCGAACGGAGGCGGCCATGGACGATGAAGACGCTGACCTGATCCGGCCCCGGCACCGTCCGCACCGATCCCGCCACTTCCCCGGTGGCCGGCCGTGCGCCTGCCCGACGTGCCGCACGGCGCGGAAGCCGAAGCGGCCCTTTCCCGATCCTGCGGTGTGGCCGATCGGCTCGGCTTCCGCTGCTCCCGCTCTGCCTCAAGCTTTGCTGCGGCCGGTGGATGAGCCGACGCAGATCGACTGGACTCGCGCGGCCGAGGTGGTGACCCGAGGCCAGCTCGGCCGCGCGCAAGGAATCGCACGAGTGGAAGGAGCGCACCCCTCCGGCACGTCAGCTCATGGCACCAACGGATCAGCTCTCACACCGAAGGAGACACGGCACCATGACCGACACGATCACTGGTAACCCGACCATCGAGGCGTACACCGGCCCGCTGGATCTGTCCCGTCCGCACTTCGTGGGCGTCGGCGGTTGTGCGATGTCCGGCCTGGCCCGGCTGCTGGCCGAGCTGGGCCACGAGGTCAGCGGCAGCGACCTGCACGACTCGGCCACCCTGGCGGCGCTGCGCACGGCTGGCGTGCGGGTGCAGATCGGGCACGACCCCGCGCACGTCGAGGGCACGTCGTGCGTCGTCTACACCACCGTCGCGCAGAACGCCCCGGAGGTCCACGCGGCCCGCGTCGCCGGCATCCCGGTGGTGCACCGCGCCCAGGTGGTGGACAAGCTGGCCGCCACGCGCCGGCTCGTGTCGGTGTCCGGGTCGCACGGCAAGTCCACCACCACGGCGATGCTCGCACACATCCTGCGCACCCTCGGACAGGACCCGACGTACCTGGTCGGGGCCGACCTGACCGGGCCGGGCTCTGGTGCCCACCTCGGCCGGTCGCGGCTGCTGGTGGCGGAGGCCGACGAGTCGGACCGGTCGTTTCACTTCTTCACCCCGTCGATCGCGGTCATCACCAACGTGACCGACGACCACCCGGAGAACTTCGTCAACCACGCCGACGTGATGCGTGCTTACGTCGGCTTCGGTGCCCGCATCACCGCGTCCGGCGTCTTGGTCGTCAACGCCGACTGCGTGGGCGCGACGGTGGCCGCCGACGTGATCGCCGCCGAGCGACCCGACCTGACCGTCATCCGGTACGGCCGGGACCGGGCGGCCGACGTGCGGCTGCTGGATGTGCACGCCGAGGGCTGGTCGGCGTCGGGCACGGTGCGCCTGCCGGACGGCACGGAGGTGGTGCTGACCCTGCCGACCCCGGCGGCGCACCACCTGGACGACATGGCGGCGGCCCTGGCGTGCGCGGTGGCGCTCGGCCTGGACCCGGTGGAGGTGGCGGGGGCGGCGTGCACGTTCGGCGGGGTGCGTCGCCGGTTCGAGCACATCGACACCCGGGCCGGTGTGGCGCTGATCGACTCCTACGCCGATCATCCGAACGAGATCGCCGCCGACCTGGACGCCGCGCGCACCCTGGCGCGGGGCCGGGTGTTCGTGGTGTTTCAGCCCTCCGGACACGCGCGCGTCCTGGCGTTCGCGGGCCGGATCGGCGGGGTCCTGGCCGACAAGGCCGATCACGTCCTGCTCTTGGACGTGCACGGCACCGTGCCTGCCGGTCGACCGGTGGCGGACTCCCGGGCGATCGTGGCGCGGTTGCGCGAGGGTGACTACTGCCTGCCGCTCGGGCCGGACCACGCCGCCCGGGTCATCGCGCGGATGGCCGGCCGCGGTGACGTGGTGCTGACGATGGGCACCGGTGACGTGAGCGGCTACGGTGCGGCGATCCTGGACGCCCTGAGCAGCCGAAGCGAGGTCGCGCTGTCCGCGTGACCCCTACGCCTGGGCGGTGACAGCGCCGGGCTCCTCGATTAGCCTCTCTGCGAGCGTGAGGAGTCCGGCGCTGTTGGCTGCCTTCACCAACACCACGTCGCCCGGCCGCAACCCGTCGCGCAGCAACTCCCACGCCTCGGTCACGTTCGCCGCGCGGTCCACTGTCGTGCCGGTGCCGGCGGCCCCGTCCGCGTACTGCCCGGCGTCGGCTCCGCCGATGGCCACCAGCCACCCGGCCCCGATCTCGGCCACCTGCTGCCCGATCTCCCGATGCACCTGTGCGGAGTGCTCGCCCAGCTCGGCCATCTCCCCGAGCACAGCCACCGCTCGCCGGCCATCCCCCGTCATCGCCTTCAACGCGCGCAGCGCGGCCCGCATCGCGTCCGGCGCGGCGTTGTAGGCGTCGTTGATGACCGTCACCCCGTCCGCGCGGGTGGTGACCTGCATGCGTCCCGGAGACACCGCCTCAGCCAGCGACAGGGCGTCGGCTACCGCCTCGATCGGATGGCCCAGACCGAGGGCGACCGTTGCGGCGGCGAGCGCGTTAGATGCCTGGTGCAGGCCGTAGAGACGCAACCGCACGTCGGCGGCCTGGCCATCGTGCACGATCCGGAAACCGGCGCGGCCCAGCTCTTCAACGCTCACGCCTTCGGCGCGCACATCGGCCGGGTTGTCGATGCCGTAAGTGAGCACCCGGGCGCTTGTGCGGCTGGCCATGGAGGTGACGAGTAGATCGTCACCGTTGAGCACCGCCAACCCGCCATCCTGTGCCGAGGGCAGCGCTTCCACGATCTCGCCCTTGGCCTGGGCGATGTTTTCCACCGACCCGAACTCGCCAAGGTGCGCGTGCCCGACGCGGGTAACGACGCTGACGGTGGGTGGGGCGATGTGGGTCAGGTACGCGACGTGCCCGATGCCGCGTGCGCCCATCTCCAACACCAGATAGCGGGTGTCGGTGGTGGCGCGGGTGACCGTGTACGGCAACCCAAGCTCGTTGTTGTTCGACGCCCGGTTGGCCACCGTCTCACCCCATGCGGGCAGTACCTGGGCGAGGATGTCCTTGGTCGAGGTCTTGCCGACCGACCCCGTTATGCCGATCACCGTGGTCTGCGGCAGCCGATCCACCACCGCGCGGGCGAGTCGCCCGTAGGCGGTGGGTACGTCCTCGACGACCACGGCGGGTACTCCGACCGGCCTTGACGCGAGCACCGCTGCCGCGCCGGCCTCGACCGCTCGGGCGGCGTAGTCGTGCCCGTCGACGCGCTCACCGGGCAGCGCCACGAACATCCCGCCGGGCTCCACGCGCCGGCTGTCGAACACGACGGGGGCGGTGACGGTGACGCCTTCGGCTGCGTCGTGGACGGCTCCGCCGATCGCGGCCGTGATCTCTTGCAGAGTCATCGAAAGCACGAGATAAACCTACCGTGCCGTGTTCGCCTCGCGCCCGATCCATCGGCGACTGTTGTTAGATGCGATGACGGCGTCGGGCGAACTCGCGGCCCCGTAGGGGCGGTGATGGATTGGGCCGTGCGGGATGAGACAACGTGGTGGCGAGGGAGTGACGGGATGGACGAACTAACGCGGGACGAGTTGCTAGCGCTGCTGCAACTGGTGGCGAGAATTCAAGGTGAGGTGATGCTTGGACTGCTCGGTGACGAGTCCGTGCGGCACCTCGCGAATATCTTCAATGGCTTCGATGAGCTGTCATCGTTGGAGCCCGACGCTGCTCGATTGATTCAAGGTCTAGAGCGGCTAGGCCCTCGCCTGAGGGTGGCGCTCGGGGAAATGGTCCAACCGGACGAGGCCCGGCCACTGGCGTGACCGAGCCTCGCGGGTGCCGGGGGCGGTTACCGCTGGCGGAGTCCTCCGCCGCCACCCGTGGCGGACAGGGTGACACAGGCGTAGTGACTGGCGGTCACCTTCGCGGTGTTGCCGTTCGATGAGACGTAGTAGTACGCGTAGCCGATCGTGTCGACGCAGTACTTCACGGTGCTGCTGGCGGGCCACCGCACGCCGTAGCTCGGACCGGTCCGGTCGCAACTGGTGATCGCACCGGTTGCGCCCGTGCAGGAGGCGCTGCCGGTCTTGACGACCGTCCCACTGTGTTTGCGGATCTTCCACTCCAGGTTGAGCGTGCGGTACGCCTGGTTGCTCGTGGCCCATCCGCTCATCAGGCCGGTCGTGTAGACGGTGGCGTCGCAGATCTTCACGCCGCTCTGGACGGCGCAGGTGGGGGTGCCCTGGTAGATCGTGCCGCGCACGTTACCGGCGGCGGGCGGCGGCCAGGTGCTGAACGGCCCCGGCTTCGGTGCCGCCGACGCCGGGCCGGCCATGAGCGACAACGCGGCGACACACACCGTCATCGTCGTCACGGCCATCTTGATCAATCGAGTCATGCTGTGAGTCCTCCTTGTGCCGACCGAGGGGTTGGCTGGTGCGGACCGGCGGTGCACTCGCCGTAGGTCAACGCAGCGCTGGTAGGAGCAGCGTGGCGCACCACTGGCGCACATTGAAGGCTTTCGACTGTCGGCAAACTCCGACACAACTCCGACAACGAGGCGCGGGCGGGCAACATGGGCTGACGCCGGCTTTCTGAGCGATAGGCCGAACGTTGTCGTTAGGCAAGTTTTCCCTGGTCGTTGACGGGGTAGCGGCTGCTGCCGGTTAGGTGTCTTCCGTCAAGACGTGGGGGCGGCTGAGATGGTACTGACGGCACACCTGGATGTTCCGGCGGATCGTCATGCCCTCGCCGCCGCTCGGGAGGCGGTGCGGACCCTGTTGACCGGGTGGGGGTTCCGCGATGAGGAGTGGCTTTGTGATGCGGTGCTCGTTGCGGATAGGTTGATCGCCAACGCCGTACGGCATGGAGGCGGTTGTTTGGCGCTGCATGTCCGTGCTGAGGGTGATCAGGTGACGATCAGCGCTGTGGACGGCTCCGCTGTTGTTCCGCGTCGCCGTGCCGCTGATGGTAACGGCGGCAGAGGGCTGGTGATCATCGAGGCGTTGTCGCAAGCGTGGAGCTTGTGGACATCAACGGCGAGATCGAAGAGAACGCGCCCAAGAGCGACGCGGGTAACCGCCTGGTGGCGCTCGACGGTGGAACCGTGAAGGTGATCAAGCGCCACAACAAGCGGCAGCGTCAGGCGCGCGAGGAAGCCGGGGCGGCCTGGGTGGAGAGTGGCCGTCTCTTCACGCGGCCCAACGGCGAGTGGGTGGAGCCGACGTGGCTTTCGGACTACTTTGACCGGCTCGTCAAGCGCCTGGGGCTCCCGCCGATCCGCCTGCACGACCTCCGCCACGGCGCGGCCACGATGGCTCTCAAGGCCGGAGCCAAGATGAAGGTGGTACAGAAATGCTCAGACACTCCTCGTACGCGCTCACGGCGGACACGTACACGGCTGTCCTGCCCGAGCTGGCCATGGAGGCAGCCGAAGCCACTGCCCGCCTGATCTCTGGTCGGCCCACCAAGCGCACCCCCGGGCTCACCTCGGGCTCACAAGGAGGTAAGGCATCGAAGGGTGTCGCCAAGAAAGATCGCAATAAGGGCAAGAAACAGCAGGTCAAGCCCGCTGTGTGATGGTGCGCCCGGCAGGATTCGAACCTGCGGCCTTGGGATTAGAAGTCCCCTGCTCTATCCGCTGAGCTACGGGCGCGCGTCGACGATCGTCGCGCCAAGAGGGTACCGCCGGCTCCGGTCCGGCCGGGGGTACGGGTCGGCGCGCCCGCCTCGCCGCCCAGCGTGCCACGCCGGGGCCCGGTCCGGCATCGGAGTTCCGGCGGGTCCGGTCCCGGCGGGCACAGCTCGATCCGTACCCTCTGCGGATGCTGCTCGACCAGGAAACCGAGAACGAGATCGTCTTCGAGCTGTGCCAGCACTTCGGGCGGTCGATCCTGCCCGTCTCCGGGGCGGACCGGCCCGGCGCACCGGCCGACACCCTCGGCACCGCCTTCTTCTACAGCGAGCTGGTCGGCGCCACCGACGACGGGGAGATCGCGCACGAGTGGCTGCTCACCGCCGGGGCGCTCACCGACCGGTCGTACGGAGAGATCGGGCTGCGGCCCAGCGTCACCGACCCGGCCGAGGGGGCGGACGAGCCGATCGAGCTGCCCGGCTTCGCCGACCACTGGCTGCCGCTGCCGGAGCTGGGGGTGGCCGCGATGCCCACCGGCGGGCTGCACGGGCACGCCGACGACCGGGGCTGGCGTTGGCGTACCCAGCAGGTCACCGAGGCGGTGGCCGCGCCGGCCGACGCGGTCGCCCGGGTCGGTGCGGCGCCTGCCTCGGCGTTCGTGCTGGCGCTGGGCGTCGGCGCGGACGGGTCACGGCCGCTGGAGGCGGTGGTCGAGCGGGTCGCGCGGGACGGTGACGAGGTGCGCCTCATCGCCGAGCTGCCCGCCGGGTACGTGGGCGCGCCGGTGTTCACCGTCGAGGCCGGGACGGCGGGCGAGCCGGTCCCGTGGTGCCTGGGCGTGCTGCTGCCGCCGCGCGACGGCGGGCACCCGGTCGCCACGTTCGACCGGATCCGGGCGGCGCTCGCCGGGGTGATCGTGGGCTGACTCAGCTCTCGACTGTGGCGCCGGCCGGTGCGTCGGTCGGACGGCGCGGGGCCGGCGGCGCGGGCTCCGGCTCGGTCGGGCCGGCGCGGAGGAAACCCTCCGCCCACCGCCCGACCTCCGCGAAGACCTTTTCGCGTACGCCGGGGCTGGACAGCGTGAGGTCGTGCAGCCCGCCGTCGAAGCGGGCCAGCGTGACGTGCCGGCCGAGCCGGGGCGCCCAGCGCACCATGTGCTCCACGTCGAGCACCGCGTCGGCCCCGGTGGCGCTCTCGTGCCACTTCGCGCCCCGAAAGCTGCGGGTGGAGCAGGCCAGCAGCACCGGCACCTCGATGTCCAGCCCGGCGCGCAGCCGGCGTTGCCCGGCGCGGATCGCGTTCAGCCAGCCGGCCCGGACCGGAAACCCGGCGAGCGGCTTCCAGGCCAGGTCGTAGCGCCACTCGCCGCGGTGGTCGGCGTGCAGGCTCTCGCCGTACACGGTGCCGAGCCCGAACGGCAGGACACGCTGCGGCGCCCGGCGGCCCAACCGGGCGACGGCGGCGGCGAGGGGTCGACGGACCAACCAGGGAGCGTTGATGTCGAAGAAGGGGCTGTTGAGCACGATGCCGTCGACCAGGCCGGCGTCGCGGCGGGCGTCCGCCCAGAGCGAGATGATCAGGCCGCCGGTGGAGTGGCCCATGGCGAGCAGCGTCTCGTGTCCGTCCTCGGTGCGGATGATCTCGGTGGCGGCGTCCAGCTCGGGGAAGTAGTCGCTGAGGTCGAGGCAGAAGTTCGGGGTCTGGTGCGGGCGCAGGCTGCGGCCGTACTTGCGCAGGTCGAGGGCGTAGAAGTCCCAGCCGCGCGCGGCGAAGAAGTCGGCCACGTGGGTCTGGAAGAAGTAGTCGACGAAGCCGTGCACGTAGAGCACGGCCCGGCCGGTCGGGCGGTCGGCGCGGCGGCGGACCAGTGTCGCGACGACCGGTCCCTCGTCGTCGGTGCCCAGCTCGATCGTGCGCCGCTCGTAGGGCGCTCCCAGCACGTCCGGTTCCACGACCGCGACGGTACGCCGCCGAGCTACCCGACGGTAGGGGTGTAAGGCGGGGCCCCTTGTTAACGCCTGCGGTAGAGAAGGGGCACCTTCTCACAGGTGGGCGCGGGGCCCCCACCCGCCGGCACCGTGCGGGCGGGGGCCTACCGAGGATCAGGTGGTCTCGGCGTCCTCGCGCTCGCCGGCCTGCAGCGGAACGGGGTCGGGCTGCTCGGTCGGGCGCAGGTGCTTGTTGTTGCGCGGCTCCTGCCGGGTCTTCGCGTCGTTGAGCTTGCGGCGCAGGTCGTCCCGGACGTCGTTGAGCGCGGCGTGCAGGTCCTCCTCGGTCGAGGTGGTGACGATCTTCTGCCGGCCGGCCACCCAGCACTCCAGGGTCACCTTCTGGCCCCGGGCCTCGCGGTCCTTGACCGACACCTCCAGCTCGGTGGCGTCGGCGTGGAAGCTGGCGAGCCGGGCGTCCAGCGTCGCGAACTGCTCGGCGATCCAGTTGCGGTCGCCCTGGGAGAACCCGGCACCCACCCGCAGGCACTCGCCCACGGTCGCCGGGTTCGCCACGGCGCTCATCGCCCTGCCTCGCGGACGTCTCGGAGAAGCATCGGCGCTCCCTTTCTCTCGGTTGATCAAGTACTTACCCAACCGGCGCGATTCCGGAACGCCTCCCGCCGGTTACGTTCCGATCATGTGTCGCCGCAGGTCGGCGCCGTAGGGCCCATCGGCCTAGCAGACGGGGACCTTGATCAGGCGGTTGTCCACAGCCGGTCCGTCATCCACAGGCACGCGTCGACGGGGATGCCCGGACGAGGCGGCTCGGGCCACGCTCACCCGGACAACCGATCCCTGGGAGGGGCGATGTTCGATACCTACGTCACGATCGTCGGCAACGTGCTGACCGCGCCGGAGTGGCGCCGGACCACACAGAGCGGAACGCTGGTGGCCAACTTCAAGGTCGCCTCGACCGCTCGCCGCCTCGACCGGGACAGCGGTCGCTGGGTCGACGGCAACAGCCTGCGGGTGCGGGTGAACTGTTGGCGACGGCTGGCCGAGGGGGTGGCGGCCTCGGTGGCGCTGGGTGACCCGGTGATCGTCGCCGGCCGCCTCTACACCCGCGACTGGACCGACGAGGCCGGTAACCACCGCACGCTCTACGAGCTGGAGGCGGTCGCGGTCGGGCACGACCTGTCCCGGGGGCGGTCCCGTTTCCTGCGCAACCAGCCGCGCGCGGCCACCAGCTCGGTCGCTGACGCCGAGGCGGAGCAGCGGGTGCACGGCGAGGCGACCGAGCCGGTGCCCGACGACCAGGCCCCGGCCACGTTCGACGGCCGGCCCTTCGACGACGACGTCGCGGAGTTCGGGCCGGCGCGGGTCGGGCTCGCCGGCACGCTCGACCGGGTCGTCGAACTCGACCCGTTCGACGACCGGCCCGGTGACCCGGGGGCCGGTGACGGGGACGTCCGACCCGGCGGGCCGGTCGCCGGGGAGGGCGTCCGCCGGGACGGGCCGGTCATGGGGGAGGGCGTCCGCCGGAACGGGCCGGTCGCGGAGGACGACGACCTGGCCGCCGAGGAGGGTGACGAGCCGGACACCACCGAGGACGACGAATTGGCCGAGGCCGAGCCGCCGGTCGGCGGTGCTGATGCGGGCGGCGGCGGGGTTGCCGCGGGCAGCGGAGGGGCGGCTTCGGGGCGTCGCAGCCGGCGGCGTACCCCGGTGTCCGCCTGAGCGTCCGGTTCGCGCGACGGGGGCGCGGGGCGGCGACGTCGTCGTCACCCCGCGGTGCGGTCGGGCCGGCGGGTCCGGCCCGGCCGGAACGCCATGGGTGCCGGCGCAGGCCCGAGCCACCCGTGGTGTTCCACTCGCCTTCCGGGACCGCTTCCCGCCGAGGCGCCCGACGGCCCGCCGGCATTCGTCGGGTACGGCTAGGCTGGCCGGCCGGAGGTGGTGACGGGTGCGGCAGGCGACCGCCATGGCGAACGCGACCGGGCTGGTGGCGGGCTACGCGCTCGACGTGCTGCTCGGCGACCCGCGCCGGTGGCACCCGGTGGCCGGCTTCGGCCGCGCAGCCGGTGCCCTCGAGCGGCGGATCTACCGCCCGCGGTGGTCGGCCGGGGCCGCGTTCACCGCGCTGGCGGTCGGTGCGCCGGTCCTGCTCGGCGTCGCCGGCGCGCTCGCCACCCGGCGTCACCCGGTGGCGCGGGCCGCGCTGGTGGCGGCCGGCACCTGGACCGTGCTCGGCGGGCGCACGCTGCGGCACGAGTCCCGGGTGATGGGACGGGCGCTGCGGCGGGCCGACCTGCCAGCCGCCCGGGCCCGTCTCGGCCACCTGTGCGGGCGGGACCCGTCCGCCCTTAACGAGCCGGAGCTGGCCCGGGCCACCGTCGAGTCGGTCGCCGAGAACACCTCCGACGCGGTGGTCGCGCCGCTGATGTGGGGGGCGGTCGCCGGGCTGCCCGGCCTGCTCGGCTACCGGGCGGCGAACACGCTCGACGCCATGGTGGGTCACCGCTCACCCCGGTACGCCCGCTTCGGCGCCCCGGCCGCGCGACTGGACGACCTGCTCAATCTGGTGCCGTCGCGGTTGACCGGGCTGCTCACCGTGGCCGTCGCGCCCGTGGCGCACGGGGAGCGTGCCGCGGCCTGGCACGTCTGGCGGCGGGACCGGGCCGACCATCCGAGCCCGAACGCCGGGCAGTGCGAGGCGGCGATGGCCGGCGCGCTCGGCGTCCGGCTGGGCGGACGCAACGTCTACTTCGGCCGCTCCGAGACGCGGCCGTTCCTCGGTGACGGGCCCCGGCCGGAGGCCCGGCACCTGAAGCGGGCCGCCCGGATCTCCGGCGCGGTCGGCGTGGCCGCGCTCGGGCTGGCCGCGCTCTACCCGGTGACCGTGGGCCGGCTCGCCGGCGTTACCGGCCGCGCCGCGCTGCGCGCGCTCGCTGGCGTCGCCCAACGCCTGTCGACCGGCGCTCTCAGGCGTGGGCCGATCGACGTCGCCGAAGGCGGGCCGACCGGCGTCGCCCAACGCCTGTCGACCGGCGCTCTCAGGCGTGGGCCACGCAGCGGGGCCGCGAGCGGCTCGGGCAGCGGGCGGTGAGCGGCGGCCTGCTGGTCGCCGGTACCACCTCCGACGCCGGCAAGAGCGTGCTCACCGCCGGCATCTGCCGCTGGCTGCGCCGCCGGGGAGTCCGGGTCGCCCCGTTCAAGGCGCAGAACATGTCCAACAACTCGGCAGTGGTGGTCGGCCCGGACGGCCGGGGCGGCGAGATCGGTCGGGCCCAGGCCATGCAGGCCGCCGCCGCCGGGCTCGCGCCGGACCTGCGCTTCAATCCGGTGCTGCTGAAACCGGGCAGCGACCACGCCAGTCAGGTGGTGCTGCTCGGCGAGGCGGTCGACACGGTGACCGCGGGCAACTTCCACTCGCTGCGGCCCCGGCTCGCCGCCACCGCGTACGCGGCGCTCGCCGAGCTGCGGACCGAGTACGACGTGGTGATCTGCGAGGGCGCGGGCAGCCCGGCGGAGATCAACCTGCGGGCCGGCGACTACGTCAACATGGGCCTGGCCCGGCCTGCCGGCCTGCCGGCGATCGTGGTCGGCGACATCGATCGGGGCGGGGTGTTCGCCTCGATGTTCGGCACCGTGGCGCTGCTCGACGCGGCCGACCAGGCACTCGTCGCCGGCTTCGTGATCAACAAGTTTCGGGGGGACCTAGGGTTGCTCCGGCCCGGGCTGGACATGCTGCGCCAGGTCACCGGCCGCCCCACCTTCGGCGTGCTGCCGTGGGCGCTCGACCTGTGGCTGGACGCGGAGGACTCCCTCGCGTACGGGCGGGTGCTCGGCCGGCCCGCCTCGCCGCGCGGCACGGACTGGCTCGACGTGGCAGTGGTCCGGCTGCCCCGAATCTCGAACGCCACCGACGCCGAGGCGCTCGCCACCGAACCGGGGGTGCGGGTGCGGCTGACCGTCGAGCCGGCCGAGCTGGCCGCCGCCGACCTGGTGGTGCTGCCCGGCTCCAAGTCGACAGTCGCCGACCTGGCCTGGCTGCGGGGGACGGGGCTGGCCGACGCGGTGCGGGCGCACGCCGCCGCCGGCCGTCCGCTGCTCGGTGTCTGCGGCGGGTTCCAGATGCTCGGCCGGGCGATCCACGACCCGGTGGAGAGCCGGCGGGGCAGCGTGCCCGGCCTCGGGCTGCTGCCCGTCGAGATCACCTTCGACCCGCGCAAGACGGTCCGCCGGGCCGAGGGCGTCGCGGCCGGGGACGTGCCGGTGCACGGGTACGAGATCCACCACGGCCGGGTCTCCGCCGCCGACCCGGGGCTGCCGCCGCTGCTGCACTACGCCGACGGCACCGGCGAGGGCGCCCAACTCGGCGCGGTGTACGGGACCCACTGGCACGGCGCGTTCGAGTCCGACGCGTTCCGCCGCAGGTTCCTCACCGAGGTCGCCGCGGCGGCCGGTCGGACCGGTTTCACGGTCGCGCCGGACACGTCGTTCGCGGCGGCCCGGGAGCGGACCCTGGACCTGCTCGGCGACCTGGTGGAAGAGCACCTGGACACCGGCGCGCTGTGGCGGCTGATCGAGAGCGGCCCGCCGCCCGGCCTGCCGTTCGTGCCGCCCGGCGCGCCCGGGCGACCGCCCGGCCCGTCCTGACCGAGCGGTCCGGCGGCACCCGGGGCGGAGCGGTCCGGCGGCACCCGAAGCGGAGCGGTCCGGCGGCACCCGGACGGGACGGGTCAGTAGCGCACGTCGGCCGGGCGGTCGGACATCGGCAGCCCGGCCTCACGCCAGCCCTGCACGCCGCCGATCATGTCGGTGGCGTGGCGCAGGCCGAGCGTCTGGAGGCTGGCGGCGGCCAGACTGGAGCTGTAGCCCTGCCGGCACACCACCACGATCTCACGGTCGTAGCCGATCGCCTCCGGGATGCGCCACTCGCTGGCCGGGTCGAGCCGCCACTCCAGCACGGTGCGGTCGATGACGATCGCGCCGGGCAGCTCGCCCTCCTCACGACGCTGCGCCTCGGTGCGCGTGTCGATCAGCAGCGCCCCGTTGCGGACCGCCTCGATCGTCTCGTGCGGGGTGAGCCGGCGGAGACCGGCGCGGGCCTGTTCCAGAAGGGCGTCGACGCCCGGACACATCACGTCATGGAGCACCCCCAGATCATGCCCGCGGGCGGGGACGCCGCCGGGTGAAACGGTCCGCCCGGGTCGCAGGATCCAGCGGACGGGGGAACGTTAGCGTCGGTCGGGTGAACGTCGCCGTTGTCGAGTCGTACGCCGGGTTGGCCCGGCGGGTGCTGGCCGGGCCGCCGCGGTTGGGGCGTACCCGGCTGGTCGCGGTCGACGGGCCGAGCGGCGCGGGCAAGAGCGTCTTCGCCACGCGCCTCGCGGACGCGTTCGCGGCGGCGTCGGACGGGGGTCCACGGCCGCCGCTGGTCCGCACCGACGACCTGCTCGACGGCTGGGACGACCAGCTCACGTTCTGGACGCGCCTGGAGGCATCGGTGCTCGATCCGGTACGGGCCGGCCGGGCGGGCGGCTACCGCCGGTACAGCTGGGTCCGCCACCGGTTCCTGGGTCCGGTGGTGGCGGTGCCGGCGGCACCGGTGCTGATCGTCGAGGGGGTGAGCGCGGCGCGCGCCGCGGTGCGTCCCGAGTTGACGCTGGCCGTGCTGGTCACCGCGCCGGCCGAGCTGCGCCTGTCCCGGGCGTTGGCCCGCGACGGCGCGGGCATGCTGCCCGAGTTGCGCCGTTGGCACGCCGGGGAACGGGCGCACTTCGCCGCCGACGGCACCGCGGCGGCGGTGGACCTGGTCGTCGACGGCGCCCCCGACCTGCCGCACGATCCGGACCGCTACTACGTGCGGCTCGGGCGGCGTCCGGGCTCGGACGGTGTGCCCGGGTAAGGCCGGCATACGATTCCGGTCATGACCACTCCGATCATCTCCGAGTCCGAGGTGCGGGCCGCCGTCGAGCGGGAACTGCCCGGTGTCCGTGCCGACCTCGAACGACTCGTCCGCATCCCGGGCATCGCCTTCGAGGGCTTCGACCACTCGCATGTGGAGCGTTCCGCCGAGGCGGTGGCGGAGCTGCTGCGCGGTTGCGGCCTGGATACCCGGATCGTCCGTTCCGGCGGCCAGCCGGCGGTGATCGGGACGAGGGCGGCCCCGGCCGGCGCGCCCACCGTGCTGCTCTACGCCCACCACGACGTGCAGCCGGTCGGCGACCGGTCGCTGTGGGAGTCCGACCCGTTCGAGCCGGTGGAGCGCGACGGCCGCCTGTACGGCCGGGGCGCGGCCGACGACAAGGCCGGCATCATGGCGCACGTCGCCGCGCTGCGCGCGTTCGGCGACCGGCTCCCGGTCGGGGTGGTGCTGTTCATCGAGGGCGAGGAGGAGTACGGCTCGGACTCGCTGGAGCGGCTGCTCGCCGAATACCGCGACGACCTGGCGTCGGACGTCATCGTGATCGCCGACTCCACCAACTGGGACGTCGGTGTGCCGGCGCTGACCACCTCGCTGCGCGGCATCGTGAACTGCTTCGTGGAGGTGCGCACGCTCGATCACGCGGTGCACAGCGGCATGTTCGGCGGCGCGGTGCCGGACGCGCTGACCGCGTTGGTGAAGCTGCTCGGCACGCTGCACGACGACGCCGGTGACGTCGTGGTGGACGGGCTGGCCGGGCGCGAGGGCGCGAGCGTCGACTATCCGGAGGACCGGTTCCGCGCGGAGGCCGGCCTGGTCGACGGCGCGCGGCTGTTCGGCACCGGCCGGATCACCGACCGGCTCTGGACCAAGCCGGCGCTGGCGATCCTCGGCATCGACGCGCCGGCCACCGGGGAGGCGCCAAACGCGCTGGTCCCGGCCGCGAAGGCGAAGCTGAGCGTACGGCTGGCGCCGGGTGACGATCCGAAGAAGGCGTACGCCGCGCTGACCGCGCACCTTCAGCGGCACGCGCCGTGGGGGGCGCGGGTGACGGTGACGTTCGAGCACGACGGCGCGCCCTGCGTGATCGACGCCAGCGGGCCGATGTTCGACGCGGCGCGGGCGGCGTTCCGGGGTGCCTGGGACGGCACCGAACCGGTCGACATCGGGGTGGGCGGCTCGATCCCGTTCATCGCCACGTTCCAGGAGATGTTCCCGCAGGCGGCGATCCTGGTGACCGGCGTGGAGGACCCGCACGCTCGGGCGCACGGGCCGAACGAGAGCCTGCACCTGGGCGAGTTCGCCCGGGTCTGCCTGGCCGAGGCGCTGCTGCTGGCCCGGGTGGCCGAGGCGGGCCGCCCCTGAGCGGGCGGGCGCTGGGCGGGCCGGGACATACCCGGCAGTCATAATCCTGCCGCTGAGACCGAGCGCCCTGTCGGGTCGCGACAGGGCGCTCGGTGTCGAAACCGTAACTTCGGGCTGGATGTCGGAGTTTCCGGTGTGTCGGCCGGCGGGGTGTTATAGCCTTTCGAACATGCGTACGAACGACGAGATGGCGCGGCTTCAGGCCGCCGTCCGTGCTCTGGGGGACGTCGACGTCTCCGCGTGGCCCGAGGCCACGCTCAAGGAACAGCTCGGTGAGCTCTCGGCCACGCTGGTCACGCTCGACGCGCTGCTCACCCGGGTCGCCGACGGGGTGCGCGGGCGCGGTCTGCGGGTCGAGGAGCCGGTCTCGGCCTGATCTGCGGGCATCGGATAGGCGGCCCGGCGCGCGCAAGCCCGGCGACCGGCACGACGGGCCTCTCGCGTCCGGGCGTCCGGCGGGCCGGCGCACCCGAAACGGTGCGCCGACCCGCCGGAACCGCCCCGGCGTCACAGGGGGCTGGCAGGATGTGGGCGTGCGTTTCGCGGAGCTGGCGGCCACCTCGGCCGCGGTGGGCGCCACCGGCGGCCGGCGGGCCAAGGTGGAGCTGCTGGCCGCCGCGCTGCGGGCGCTCGACCCGGGCGAGATCCCGGCCGGCTCCGGCTACCTCGCCGGTGAGCTGCGTCAGCGGCAGACCGGCGTCGGCTGGGCGGGTCTGCGCGACCTGCCTCCGCCGGCGGCCGAGCCGACCTTGACCGTGGCCGCCGTCGACGCGGCGATCGAGGAGATCTCCCGGGTCGGTGGCGCCGGTTCCCAGACCCGGCGGCGCGAGCTGGTCGGCCGGCTGTTCGCCGCGGCGACCGCCGACGAGCAGCGCCTGCTGGCCGGCCTGTTCCGGGGCGAGCTGCGGCAGGGCGCGCAGGCCGGCCTGCTCGCCGAGGCGGTGGCCCGGGCCGCCGAGGTGCCGGTCACCACCGTCCGGCGGGCCCTGTTGCTCGCCGGTGACCTGCGGGTGGTCGCGGTCGCGGCGCTCACCGGCGGCGCCGCCGCGCTGGCCGGGTTCGGGCTCCAGGTGGGCCGTCCGCTCGCGCCGATGCTGGCGCAGAGCGCGCCCACCGTCGACGAGGCGCTCACCGCCACCGGCGTGCCGGCAGTGGTCGACGTCAAGCTCGACGGCATCCGCATCCAGGTGCACCGTTCCGGGGCGGACATCGCGGTGTTCACCCGCAGCCTCGACGAGATCACCGGCCGGCTGCCCGAGGTGGTGGCCGCCGTCCGCGCGCTGCCCGCTCGCGAGTTGGTGCTCGACGGCGAGGCGATCGGGCTGGACGCGACGGGCCGCCCGCTGCCGTTCCAGCAGACGTCGAGTCACGCGGCGCGGCGCACCACGCCCAGCACCACCGGGCGCGCCCCGGTCGCGCCCGCCGTGCTGGCCGCCGCCGAGCGGGCCGGCGCGCCGGTGCTCACCCCGTACTTCTTCGACCTGCTGCACCTCGACGGCGCCGACCTGATCGACCAGCCGGGCCGGGAACGGTGGGCGGCGCTGGCCCGGGCGGTCGACCCGGCGCTGCTGGTCGGCCGGGTGGAGGTGGACGACGCGACGCAGGCCGGCGCGGCGTTCGCCGCGGCGGTCGACGCCGGCCAGGAGGGGGTGGTGGTCAAGGATCCGGCCGCGCCCTACGACGCCGGGCGGCGCGGCGCGGCCTGGGTCAAGGTCAAGCCCCGGCACACGCTCGACCTGGTGGTGCTCGCGGTGGAGTGGGGCAGCGGTCGGCGTCAGGGGTGGCTGTCCAACCTGCACCTCGGCGCGCGCGACCCGGGCAGCGGCGAGTTCGTCATGCTCGGCAAGACGTTCAAGGGGCTCACCGACGAGTTGCTGCGCTGGCAGACCGAGCGCTTCCTGTCGCTGGCCGTGGAGAAGGGCGACTGGGTGGTGCGGGTCCGCCCGGAACAGGTGGTCGAGATCGCCTTCGACGGGGTGCAGACGAGCAGCCGCTACCCGGGCGGGGTGGCGCTGCGTTTCGCCCGGGTGGTGCGTTACCGCGACGACAAGACCGCCGCCGAGGCGGACACCATCGACGCGGTGCGGGCGATCCACGCCGGCCGGGTCACCGGCTGACCCGGCGGCCCGGGCTCAGGAGGCGGCGGGGCCGGCGGCAGCCGGCTCGGCGGCCCGGTCCACCGGCACGCGCGGGCCGTCCAGACCGGCCCGGCGGCGGGCCTCCCGGCGGGCCACCCAGCCGTAGCCGACCAGGCTCATCACCGCGAAGATCCACCACTGCCACACGTAGCCGAAGTTCTGCCAGTTGTTGGTGTGCCCGATCGGCACCGCCCGGAACACCGGGTCGGCGGCCGGTGTCTGCCCGTCCAGCAGCACGTAACCGCCGGTCACCGGGTAGGGGAGCTGCTTCGCCAGGCGGGCGATGTCGATCCGCCGTGCCTCCAGCTTGCCGGCGCGGCGGGCGACCGCGCCGCCGCCGCTCTCGCTGCCGACCACCCGGCCGGTGACGGTCACCTCGCCGGTCGGCGCGGCCGGCACCGGCGGCTGCGCCATCGCGCCACCACCCGGGACGGGCGGGAGCCAACCGCGGTCGACGAGCACCGCGCTGCCGTCGGCCAGCACCAGCGGGGTGAGCACCTCGAAGCCGACAGTGCTGTCGACGGTCCGCCCGCGGATCAGGACGTCGTTCGCGCTGTCGTAGCGGCCGGTGGCGGTGACCCGGCTCCAGGTGACCTGCTCGGCCGGGGCCGGGCCGACGCTGCCCGCGGCGCCGCTCGGCTCGGGCAGGGCGTCACGCAGCGGCGCGGGGGTCATCGTGGCGCCGGCGTCGATCCGTTCGTTGATCGCGGTGCGGCCGTGGTAGCGGTCGAGCTGCCAGTTGCCCAGGAACACCATCACCGCGGCGGCCACCAGGGTCAGCGCGAGGTAGCCGAGCCAGCGCGGGGTCAGCAGGAACCGGTACACGTTGGCAAAGGCTACCCGTATGAGCGGGGCCACTCGTGGCGCCCGCCGGATCCCGGCGTCCGGGCGGACCTCGCGCTCCGGCCCGGACGGGTATGGTCACGCGGGCGGAAATCCCCCGGATCCAGGAGTCGATGATGACCGACGTGCCGCGCGTCGTGCTGAGCGCGCCCTCCTCGGGGCACGGCACCGGCGCCCTCTCCCTCGGCCTGCTCGCGGCCCTGGCCGACCGGGAGCTGCCGGTGGCCGGGTTCAAGGTCGGCCCGGACCAGGTGGACGCGGCATACCTGGGGCTGGCCGCCGGCCGGCCGGGGCGCACGCTCGACCCGCGGCTGGTCGGCCCGGAGCGGATCGCCCCGCTCTTCGCGCACGGGGCCGCCGGAGCCGGGTTCGCGCTGGTCCAGGGCAGCATGGGGCTCTACGACTCGGTGGCCGGCCGGCCGGAGAGCGAGTCGACGGCCGCGGTCGCCACCGCGTTGCGCAGCCCGGTGGTGCTGGTGGTGGACGTGGCCGCGATGGGCCAGTCGGTGGCCGCGCTGGTGCACGGCTTCCGGGCCTACGACGAGCAGCTCTGGCTGGCCGGCGTGATCCTCAACCGGGTGGCCTCGCCCCGGCACGAGACGCTGCTGCGCGAGGCGCTTGACGACGTGGGGGTGCCGGTCTACGGCGCGTTGCGCCGGCACGAGCTGCCGCCGGTGCTGCCCGCCCGCCGGCACGGCGCCGCGCCGGTGGTGCGCGGTGACGCCGAGGCCGAGCGCGGGGTGCGCCGGCTCGGTGAGGCGGTGACCGCCACCGTCGACCTGGACCGGCTGCTGACGCTGGCCCGGTCCGCGCCCGCGCTGACCGTCGAGCCGTGGTCGGCGGAGCCGGCGGACGCCTCGCCCGCCTCCGACCGCCGGCCGGTGCTCGCGTTGGCCGGTGGTCCGGCCGGCAGCTACAGCCACCCGGAGACCGCCGAGCTGCTGCGCGCCGCCGGCGCCGAGGTGGTCACGTTCGATCCGCTGCGCGACGAGGCGCTGCCCGCCGGGGCCCGCGCGCTCGTCGTCGGCGGCGGCCTTCCCGAGACGTACGCGGAGCAGCTCTCCGCCAACCGCCGGCTCTGCATCGCGGTGGCCGAGCTGGCCCGCTCCGGCCGCCCGGTGGTCGCCGAGGGCGCCGGCCTGCTCTGGCTGGCCCGTGAGCTGGACGGCCTGCCGATGTGCGGGGTGCTCGACGCGGTCGGGACGGTGCGCGACGGCCTGGTCGTCGGCTACCGGGAGGCCACCGCGGTCACCGACAGCCCGGTGGCGCCGGCCGGCGTCACGGTGACCGGGCACAAGCAGCACGCGGCGGTGCTCACCCCGCGCGCCGGCGACCGACCGGCCTGGCGGTGGGGCGGGGGCACCCCGGAAGGGTTCGTCCACCACGGCGTGCACGCCTCGCAGCTCGTGCCGCACTGGGCCGCGCTGCCCGGGGTCGCCGAGCGCCTGGTGGCCGCCGCCCGGGTGCCCACTGCCGCGTCCGCCTGACCGGCGCCCGCCGAACGCTCACCCTGCCGTCGGCGTCGGTCAAGGAGTTCGCGTCGGGGATCACCCGATCCCGGACACGAACTCCTTGATCAACCGGCCCGGGCGCACCCCCGGGACGCAGCGTGGGGGACGGTCAGCCGACGATCTGGTCGGACGGTGGGGTGAACTGGCGGGTCGGTTGGCCCTTCAGCGCGTCGCGCAGCGTCTGCGCCACCGCGTTGACCGGGACCTGCGACTGCCCGTCACCCACCGCGTTGAAGGGGTTGTCCGGATCGGCGATGAAGCTCGCCGCGGCCAGCTCCGGCGTGTAGCCGACGAACCAGGCCGACCGGGTGCTGTCCGTGGTGCCCGTCTTGCCGGCCACCGGGCGGCCCACCGTCTTGCGGACGCTGTCGGCCGTCGACCAGCCACCGCAGCTTCCCTTGGCCGGGGTGTCGCCGGTCGGGCAGCGGGCCGCGTCGGTGGCGGCCCGGGCCGCGTCCGCATTGACCACCTGCCGGCACCTCGGCTTGGCCACCTCGCGCTGCACCCCGCCCGGGGTGGACCAGGTGGCCGGCGTGCCGTCCCGGTTCATGATCGCGTTGACCGGGATCGCCTCGCAGTACCGCCCGTCGGCGGCGACGGCCGCGTAGGCGTTCGCCATCTCCAGCGGGGTGGCGTCGGAGACGCCGAGCGTGAACGCGCCCCACTTCTTCGCCTTGCCGGGTGACGCCTGCTCCTTGTCGACGTCGGTGCGCCAGCGCAGCCCCAGCTGCTCGGCCAGGCGCACCCCGGCGTCCGCGCCGATCTTCTCCTCCAGTTGGACGAAGTAGGTGTTCACCGACTTGCCGAAGCCGGACCACATGGTCTGCCGGCCGGTCATCGCGGCGCTGGCGTTCGACGGCGCCCAACCGTCGTAGATCGCCGACTGGTACCGGTACGGCGAGTCGAACGCGGTGGACAGCGGCATCCCGGCGTTGAGCGCGGCGAGCATCGGGAACATCTTGAACGTCGATCCGGCCTGGTAGCCGGGGAGTGTCCCGCCGCCGAGCAGCGGCGCCACCGTGTTCGGGTAGTTCGCCTTGACCTTCGGGCCGGCCTCCGGGTTCGAGCTGTTCGGGTTCTCGGCCAGGTCGAGCGAGTAGTTGCGGTTCACCGCCATCGCCTTGATCCGTCCGGTGCCGGGTTCGGCGACGACGATGCCGTTGGCGAACGGGCTGCCGGTGTTGTCCTTGGCGCCGACGTTCCTCTCGGCCGCGGCCTGCGTCTTCGGGTCGAGCGCGAGCACGATCCGGTAGCCGCCGCGGCGCAGCTTGTCCATCCGTTCCAGCCGGTTCTCGCCGAACGCGGGCTGCGCGCTCCACCAGTTCTTCAGGTAGTCGCAGTAGAAGCCCCAGCTACGATGTGCGCCGTCGATCGCGGCGCAGTCGTTCGGCGGGTCGGTCAGCTTCAGCTTGATCGGCTGTCCCTTGGCCGCCGCGGCGGCGTCCGGCGACAGGTAGCCGAGGCGGGCCATGTTGTCCAGCACGTAGTTGCGCCGGCCGGTGGCGTCCTTCTGGTCGGAGGTGATCGGGTCGTACTCGGAGGGGGACTTGACCAGCCCGGCGAGCGTGGCCGCCTCGACCGGGTCGAGCGTGGCCGGGGTCTTGGAGAAGAAGATCTGCGAGGCGGCGTAGATCCCGTACGCCCGGTGGCCGAAGTAGGCCGAGTTGAGATAGCGCTCGAGGATCTGATCCTTGGTCAGGTGCTTCTCGATGTCGAGCGCCATGCGCATCTCCTTGACCTTGCGCAGGCTGGTCTGCTGGGTGGCCTCCTGGACCTCCCTGGGCGTGCTCGCGCTGTCCCGCAGCGCCATCCGCACGTACTGCATGGTGAGCGTGGAGGCGCCCTGGGAGACGCCGCCGGAGCGGGCGTTGGAGACGAACGCCCGCGCCACGCCCTTCGGGTCGACGCCGTGGTGCTGGTAGAAGCGGTTGTCCTCGGCGGCGACGATCGCCTGCTGGATGTTCGGCGACATGTTCTCGATCTTGGTGTACTGCCGGTACTCCTCGTAGAACATGGTCAGCACGGTCTTGCCGTCGGGCGCGTAGACGTACGAGGTCTCGGCCGGCAGCGCGGTCTTGAGGATGTTCGTCTTCTGCTGCACCGCGTGCGCGGTGGCCTTGGCGCCGATGCCGGTGACGGCGGCCACCGGATAGAGCACGGCGGCGACGACGATGCCGGCGATCAGCCCGGCGCGGAGCAGGGGCACGGCACGACCGGCGGAGGCGAGGGATCGGTTGCTCACGGGGCCAAGCTATGACATTTCCGATTCGGAAATGAGAAGAATTCGTAAACGGGCGGGCCGTGACGCGCCCCACGCCGGGATGCGCTGTCCCCGACGGCGGCTTCCCGGCAGGATCGCGGTCATGCCCGCCGCACCGACCGCCGCGCCCGCCGAACCCGACCTGGGACACCACGGCGACGCCGAGGCCACGCCCGGCCTGGTCGACCTGGCGGTCAACGTGCGCCGCGCCGCGATGCCCGACTGGCTGGCCGACCCGATCACCGCCGCGCTCGGCGACCTGGCCGCCTACCCGGACCCGGCGCCCGCCCGCGCCGCCGTCGGTCACCGGCACGGCCGAGGACCGGACGAGGTGCTCCTCACCGCCGGCGCCGCCGAGGGCTTCGTGCTGATCGCCCGCGCGCTGCGCGACGCCCGTCACCCGGTGGTGGTGCACCCGCAGTTCACCGAGCCGGAGGCGGCCCTGCGCGCGGCCGGCCACCGGGTGGACCGGGTGCTGCTCGACCCGGCCGACGGGTTCCGGCTCGACCCGGCCCGGGTCCCCGCCGACGCCGACCTGGTCGTGGTCGGCAATCCCACAAACCCGACCTCGGTGCTGCACCCCGCGGAAACGATCGCCGCGCTGGCCCGCCCCGGCCGGGTGCTGGTGGTCGACGAGGCGTTCGCCGACACCACGGTCACCCCCGGGGCCGACGGCGAACCCGAGTCGCTCGCCGCCCGCCGCGACCTGCCCGGCCTCCTGGTGATCCGCAGCCTCACCAAGACCTGGGGGCTGGCCGGGCTGCGGATCGGCTACCTGCTCGGCGACGCCGGGCTGCTGGCCCACCTCGCCGCCGCCCAGCCGCTGTGGGCGGTCTCCACCCCGGCGCTGGCCGCCGCCACCGCCTGCGCCACGCCGGTCGCCGTCGCGGCCGAGCGCGCGATCGCCGCCGAACTCGCCACCGACCGCGACCACCTGGTGACCCGCCTGTCCGGCCTGCCCGGCGTACGCGTCGCGGGGCAGCCGGCCAGCGCCTTCGTCCTGATCCACCGACCCGGCGCCGCCGAGGTGCGTCAGCGGCTGCGCGAGCACGGCTGGGCGGTACGCCGGGGCGACACGTTCCCCGGGCTCGGCCCGGACTGGCTGCGGATCGCGGTGCGCGACCGGGCCACCACCGACGCGTTCGTCGAAACGCTGGCGCGAATTCTGGAGGCATGATGCTGGAGTCCACCGTCGCGGCGATCCGGCCGCTGGACGAGGCCGCCATGGCGGCGGCCCGCGAACTCCACGGCCGGCTCACCAAGCCCGCCGGCTCGCTCGGCGCGCTGGAGCCGCTCTCGGTGCGCCTGGCCGGACTGGCCGGGGCCTGCCCGCCGCCGCTGCCCGAGCCGGCCGCGGTGGCGATCTTCGCGGGCGACCACGGCGTCCACGCGCAGGGCGTCAGCCCGTGGCCGCAGGAGGTCACCGCCCAGATGATCGGCAACTTCCTGGCCGGCGGCGCGGTGGTCAACGCGTTCGCCCGGCAGGCCGGCGCCTCGGTCACCGTGGTGGACGTCGGCGTGGCCACCCCGGTCGCGGCCACCCCGACCGGCCCGGCGGCACCCGACGGCGACCCGGCCGCGCCCTCCGCCGGTCCGGTCGGCCCGGCCGCGCTCTCCGCCGCCGTCGTCGCGACGCCCGCCGACCCGGCCGGGCCGCGCCTGGTGGCGGCGAACGTGCGCGCCGGCACCCGGGACATGACGGTCACCGCCGCGCTCACCCGGGACGAGGCGCGGGCGGCGGTGGAGATCGGCATCCGGGTCGCCGACGAGCTGATCGACACCGGCGCCGGCATGCTGCTCACCGGCGACATGGGCATCGGCAACACCACCCCGGCGGCCACGCTTGTCGCCGCGTTCACCGGCGTGGACGCGGCGGCGGCGACCGGCCGGGGCACCGGCGTGGACGACACCACGTACGCCCACAAGGTCGACGTGGTCCGGGCTGCGCTGGCCCGGCACGCGCCCGACCCGGCGGACCCGCTGGGCGTGCTCGCCGCGGTCGGCGGGCTGGAACACGCCGCGCTGGCCGGGCTGATCCTCGGCGCCGCCGCGCGCCGGGTGCCGGTGCTGCTCGACGGCGTGATCGCGGTCAGCGCCGCGCTGGCCGCCGCCGCGTTCGCACCGGACGCCGTGGGCGCCATGGTCGCCGGGCACCGCAGCGCCGAGCCGGGCGCCACGGCGGCGCTGCGGCACCTCGGGCTCGACCCGCTGGTCGACCTCGGGCTGCGGCTCGGCGAGGGCACCGGGGCGTTGCTCGCGCTGCCGGTGGTCACCGGCGCGGTCCGGGTGCTGCACGAGGTGGCCACGTTCGACGCGGCCGGGGTGGCCGAGAAGTGAGCGACCCCAGCCCGTACCCCCTGGGGTTGCGGTTGGCCGGCCGGCGGGTGGTCGTGGTCGGTGGGGGAGCGGTCGCCACCCGGCGGGTGCCGGCGCTGCTCGACGCCGGCGCGGACGTCCTGCTGGTGTCGCCCGAGCTGACCCCGGCGCTGCGCGCGCGCGCCGACGCCGGGCGGCTGCGGTGGGAGCCGCGCCGGTTCGCCGCCGGTGACCTGGACGGCGCCTGGCTGGTCCATCTGGCGGTGGACGACCGGGTGGCCGCCGCCGCGGTCAGCGCCGCCGCGGCCGAGCGGCGGATCTTCTGCGTGCGGGCCGACGACCGGGCCGCCGCGACCGCCTGGACGCCCGCGGTGACCCGCCACGGCCCGGTGACGGTGGCGGTCCTCGGCGGCGGCGACCCGCGCCGCGCGCGGGCCGTCCGCGACGCCGTCCGCACCCTCCTGAGCGCAAGGAAGGGCCCCCTGTTAACGCCTCAGGTAGAGCAACGCGCCCCGCTTGACGCCTCCGGCGGGCGCGTGGCACTGGTCGGGGCGGGGCCGGGGGATCCGGAGCTGATCACGGTGAAGGGGTGGCGGCTGCTCACCGAGGCCGAGGTGGTGGTCGCCGACCGGCTCGTCCCCGGGCTGCTGCTGGACGAGTTGCGGCCGGACGTGGAGCTGGTCGACGCGTCGAAGATCCCGTACGGGCCGTCGCGCGGCCAGGAGGAGATCAACCGGATCCTGGTGGAGCGCGCCCGGGCCGGCAAGGTGGTGGTCCGGCTCAAGGGCGGTGACCCGTACGTCTTCGGCCGGGGCGGGGAGGAGTTGCTGGCGTGCGCGGAGGCGGGCGTGCCGGTGACCGTGGTGCCGGGAGTGACAAGCGCGGTCGCGGTGCCCGGGGTGGCCGGAGTGCCGGTGACGCACCGGGCGGTGGCGCACGAGTTCACCGTGGTCTCCGGGCACGTCGCGCCGGACGCCCCGGCTTCGCTGGTGCGCTGGGAGTCGCTGGCCGGGCTGCGCGGCACGCTGGTGATCCTGATGGGCCTGAAGAACCTGGCCGCGATCGCCGCCGCCCTGATCGCCCACGGCAGACCGCCGACCACCCCGGCCGCGGTCATCCAGGAGGGCACCACCACGGCCCAGCGCACGCTGCGCTCCACGCTCGCCGCGGTCGCCGCGGACGTCGAGGCCGCCGCGCTCCGCCCGCCCGCAATCGTGGTCGTCGGCGACGTCGTCGACGCCCTGCGCTTCCCGTCCCCCGACTGACGCGGTCGATGCCGCGGGCGGCGGGAGGATCGACCGGCTGACTGCGGGTCGGACACGACGCGGCCCGGGACCACCGGGTCCCGGGCCGCGTCGTCCGACCGGGTTACTGCTTGAGCAAGTTGTCCAGCAGGAGGGCGCAGCGGATCAGGCCGAGATGGCTGTACGCCTGGGGATGGTTGCCCAGCCCGCGCTCGGCGAGCGGGTCGTACTGCTCCGGGAGCAGCCCGGTCGGCCCGGCCGTGTCGATCATCTGGGTGAACAGCTCCTCGGCGTCGGTGCGGCGGCCGGTGCGAAGGTAGGCCTCGATCAGCCACGCCGTGCAGATGTGGAAGCCGCCCTCCCGGCCGGGCAGGCCGTCGTCCCAGTGGTAGCGGTAGACCACCGGGCCGCTGCGCAGGTCCGCCTCGATCTTCAGCACGGTGGAGAGGAAGCGCGGGTCGTCGCCGGGAAGCAGCCCGGACAGGCCGATCCAGAGCGACGAGGCGTCCATCTCGTCGTGCCCGTACGCCACGCTGTACGCCTCGGCCTCCGGGTGCCAGCCGTGCTCCAGCACGTTGGCGCCGATCCGGTCGCGCAGGTCGACCCACTCCGGCCGGTCCTGCCCGCCGTGCTGCCGCACCACGTGCAGCGCCCGGTCGACGGTCATCCAGAGCATGACCTTGGAGAAGATGTGGTGCCGTGGTGGGAGGCGGGCCTCCCAGATGCCGTGGTCGGGCTCGTGCCAGCGGCGGCGTACCGCCTCGACCATGTTCTCCAGCACCCGCCACTCGTCGTCGCGGACCGAGCCCCGGGCGTCGGCGACCGCGGCGATCAGGTCGGCCACCGGGCCGAAGACGTCGAGCTGGAGCTGGTGGTTGGCGAGGTTGCCGACCCGGACCGGCCGGGAGCCGGCATAGCCGGGCAGCGTGTCGATGACCGCCTCGGCGCCCAGCTCGAAGCCGTCGACGGTGTAGAGCGGGTGCAGCCGCTCCGGGTGCCCGCCGGTGCGCTCCACCACGCCGTCGATCCAGCGCAGCAGCCCTTCGGCCTCCTCGGTGGAGCCGAGGTCGACGAGCGACCGCGCGGTCATCGCCGCGTCCCGCAGCCAGCAGTAGCGGTAGTCCCAGTTGCGGACGCCGCCCAGTTCCTCCGGCAGTGAGGTGGTGGCGGCGGCGAGGATCGAGCCGGTCGGTTCGTGGCAGAGGCCGCGCAGCGTCAGCGCGCTGCGGGCGACCAGCTCCCGGGCGGTGGCGGGCAGCCGCAGCGAGGCCACCCAGTCCTTCCAGGGCTGCTCGGCGGCAGCCTGCCGTTCGTGCACCGGCACCCGGTGCGGCTCCAGGCTCTGCGTGCCGAAGCGCAGCTCCAGCACCACCTGCCCACCGAGGGCGGACAGGTCCGCCACCGCCTTCGCGGTCTCGTAACCGGCGTCGTTGGTGACCTCCCAGTCGAGGCCGGGGGAGTGCAGCGCGACCGGCTCGTTGGAGCCGAGCACGAGCAGCCCGTCGTCGAGCGGCTGGAGTTGCACCGCCACCTGGCCGAACTCGGGGCGCGGGGCGAACTCGACGCGGGCCCGTCCGGTGCCGCTGAGCACCCGGACCAGGATCGAGTCGCCGCTGACCACGGCCGGGTCGTCCGGCGTGGTCTGCGGGGCGGGCAGGTCCAGCCAGTCGGTGACGGTCAGGCCGGACCAACGGGTCTCCACCGTCATGGTGTTGCTGCGGTAGCGCTGCCCCAGCGGGATGCCGCCGCGCTCGGGGCCGACCGTGAAGTGCCCGGCCGGGCTGCCGCCGACCAGGTCGGCGAAGATCGCCGCCGAGTCCGGCTTCGGGTGGCACAGCCAGGTGATCTTTGCTTCCGGTGTGACAAGCGCGACAGTGCGCCCGTTGGCGAGCATCGAGTGCCGCTCGATCGGCACCGCCCGTTCACCGAAGAGCCAGTGCCGCCGGGTCTCCAGCAGCAGGCCCAGCGCCCGGGCCGCCTCGATCGGCTCGGCCACCCGGTAGTCGGCCTGGGTCTCCCCGGGGCCGATCTTGATGCCGACGTCCGGCCCCTGCAGGTTGCCGAACGCGTTCTCGTCGGTGACGTCGTCGCCGAGGAAGAGCACCGCGCCGGCCGCGAGCTGGGTGCGGAGCTGGTCGACGGCGGTGCCCTTGTGGGTGGCGACCACCGACAGCTCGATGACCTCCTTGCCCTGGGTGACGGTGACGTCGTCCCAGGTGGCGGGCCCGTTGCGGACCGCTTCCACGGCCGCCGCGGCGACCTGCGGGTCGACCCCGCGGGTGTGCACGGCGACGCTTGCCGGCTTGCGTTCCAGCCGGACGCCGGGATGCGCGGCGGCGATCTCCCGCAGCTCCTGGCGGAGCCGGTGCCGGACCGCGATCAGCTCGGGGGTGAGGCGCTCGACGAAGCCGATGTCGAACTCCGAGCCGTGGCTGCCGACCAGGTGCACCTCGCTGGGCAGCCGGGAGAGGGTGGCCAGGTCGCGCAGCGCGCGGCCGGAGACCACCGCGACGCTCGTCTGCGGCAGCGAGGCCAGCGCGCGGATCGCGGCCACCGACTCGGGCAGCGGCACGGCCTTTGTCGGGTCCTCCACGATCGGGGCCAGTGTGCCGTCGTAGTCGCAGGCGACGAGGAGCTGGGGGATCCGGGCGATGCGGCCGATCGCGGCGCGCAGTTCCGGGTCGAGCACACCACCGGTCGAGGTGGCGGCGGCGGGCGAGGTCACGCAGCCTCCGTATCGGGGACGCCGAGCTCGCTGAGGAACGACTTGGCCCAGTGGCCTACGTCGTGGCTGCGCAGATGGCGCTGCATGACGCGCATCCGGCGGCGGGCTTCGGGCTTTTCGATGTGCACGGCCCGCAGCAACGCGTCCTTGACCGCGTCCGGGTCGTGCGGATTACACAGGAACGCCTGGCGCAGCTCGGTGGCGGCGCCGGCGAACTCACTGAGCACGAGCGCGCCGCCCTGGTCGGCGCGCGATGCGACGTACTCCTTGGCCACCAGATTCATTCCGTCTCGCAGCGGGGTCACCATCATCACGTCGGCCGCGACGTACATCGCGGCCAGTTCGGAGCGACTGTACGACTGATGCAGATAATGCACCGCCGGCACGCCGACCCGGCCGAATTCACCATTGATCCGGCCAACCTCGCGTTCCACCTTCACCCGAAGTGCCTGGTAGTGCTCCACGCGCTCCCGGCTGGGCGTGGCCACCTGCACCATAACCGCGTCCGGAACTGTCAACTTTCCGTCAGCAAGGAGTTCCCGGAAGGCCTTGAGTCGAAGTTCGATGCCCTTGGTGTAGTCGAGCCGGTCGACCCCGAGGATGATCGTCTTCGGGTTGCCCAACTCCTCACGGATCTGCTTGGCCCGGGCCTGGATCGCCGGGTCCTCGGCCAGCCGCTCCATCTCCCGGGTCTCGATCGAGATGGGGAAGGCGCCGGCCTTCACCTGCCGGCCGTCGACCTGGATCATCTGCCCCTCGTAGCGCAGACCGAGCAGGTGCCGGGCCAGCCGGACGAAGTTCTGCGCCGCCAGCCGCTGCTGGAAACCGACCAGGTCCGCGCCGAGCAGGCCGCGCAGGATCTCGGCCCGGAACGGCATCTGCATGAACAGCTCGATCGGCGGGAACGGGATGTGCAGGAAGAACCCGATCCTGAGGTCGGGGCGCAACTCGCGCAACATCGCCGGGACGAGCTGGAGCTGGTAGTCCTGCACCCAGACCGTGGCGCCCTCGGCCGCGACGTCCGCCGCGGCCTCCGCGAACCGGGCGTTGACCAGGCGGTACGCCTCGCGCCAGCGCCGCTTGTAGGCGGGTGTCTCCACCGCGTCGTGGTAGAGCGGCCAGATCGTCGCGTTGGACTGGCCCTCGTAGTAGCGCTCCAGTTCCTCGGCGCTCAACGGCACCGGGTGCAGCCGGATGCCTTCCAGGTCGAACGGCTCGGGCGCGGGGCCGGTGCCACCGGCCCAGCCCACCCAGGTGCCCTGGTGTTCGGCGAGCACCGGGTGCAGCGCGGTCACCAGGCCGCCGGGGCTGCGCCGCCACTGCCGCCCCTCGGGGGTGCTGACCTCGTCGACCGGCAGTCGGTTGGCCACTACGACAAAGGAGCTACGGACGGTCACGATCGGCCACCTCCGGGTGCTGACGGGTCCACCGCGCTGAGCGTACTGAGCGTAGCTGCGGCGTCTGATCCCCCGTGCCGGACTCCTCTACCCGCCCGGGGCTCGCCGAATCCTCCTGGTGATCTTGTCGACACCGGCGTTTCTACAGGTCGATGATCGGCCACTCCTTCGGCAGCACCTCGCCGAGCAGTTCCCGCCGGTCCGTCATGATCGGCGTGGTGGCCCGTGCGGCCTCCAGCGCCGTCTGGGCCAGGTCCATGCCGCCCAGCGTGCGTGACCAGCCGCCCAGGAACATGCACATGTCGTGCGCGACGGGCGCGACGACCACCTGGTCGAGGTCGCCGAGGATGTCGAGGAGGCGCCAGCCGTCGGTGCTCACCCGGCGGTACGCCTCGGCGAGGCAGAGCGCGGGGACGATCACGGACTGCTGGCGGTCCGCCACCTGGACGATCTGCTCGCCGACCGCCTCGGCGCCGTCGGAGTAGGCCAGCAGGCACGCGGTGTCGAGGACCAGGCCGGCGTCAGTCACGAACGGTCAGCCTTCCCCGGGACGACTCGCTCAGCAGGCTCGCCGCCCGGGCGCGCAGTTCCGGCGTGATCTTCGCCTGTGCCTCGTCGAGCGCTCGGCCGGCCTCGGCGAGCCGGTCCTCGGCGAGTCGGAAACCGACCTGTCGCAGGGTCCGCCGGGTGCGCTCACCCGCCATCCGCTGTCGCACGCTCTCGGCGACGAAGGCGGAGACGTTCGGCTCCTGGGCCAGCCGTTCCGCGACGTCGTCCGGCAGGCTCACGGCGATCTTCTTGGTCATACAAGAACGCTAGCCAGTCATACCGAGCCGGCGCAACGCGCCACGCCGTACCTCTGCTGGGGTGGGGTGATGTGGGCGCGGCGGTCCGTACCTGTCAGGATTGACGGCGGCGTGCGCGCGGCCGGCTCCCGGCCGGCGGCGGGCGGACATCGGAGCCCGCGCCCCGCACCCCGAAAGCCCGCGATCGCAACCGACGGAGGTAGCCCGCACCGTGGCCCAGTTCATCTACGTCCTGGACAAGGCGCGCAAGGCGCACGGCGACAAGGTCGTGCTCGACAACGTGACGCTGAACTTCCTGCCGGGCGCCAAGATCGGTGTGGTCGGCCCGAACGGCGCCGGCAAGTCCAGCCTCCTCAAGATCATGGCCGGCTGGGACCAACCGAGCAACGGCGAGGCCCGGCTCATGCCCGGCTTCACCGTCGGCATGCTCGCCCAGGAGCCGCCGCTCAACGACGCCAAGACCGTCCTCGGCAACGTCGAGGAGGCGGTCGCCGAGACCAAGACGAAGCTGGAACGGTTCAACAAGATCGCCGAGCAGATGGCGACCGACTACTCCGACGAGCTGATGGAGGAGATGGGCCGGCTCCAGGAGGAGTTGGACAACGCCGACGCGTGGGACCTCGACTCGAAGCTCGAGCTGGCCATGGACGCGCTGCGCTGCCCGCCACCGGACGCCGACGTGACCCAGCTCTCCGGCGGTGAGCGCCGCCGGGTCGCGCTGTGCAAGCTGCTGCTGGAGGCGCCCGACCTGCTGCTGCTCGACGAGCCCACCAACCACCTCGACGCGGAGAGCGTGCAGTGGCTGGAGCAGCACCTGGCCAAGTACGCCGGCACCGTCATCGCCATCACCCACGACCGGTACTTCCTGGACAACGTGGCGAACTGGATCCTGGAGCTGGACCGCGGCCGGGCCTACCCGTACGAGGGCAACTACTCCACCTACCTGGAGAAGAAGGCCGCCCGGCTGGCCGTCGAGGGGCGCCGTGACGCCAAGATGAAGAAGCGCCTCTCCGAGGAACTGGAGTGGGTCCGGTCGAACGCCAAGGCCCGGCAGACCAAGTCCAAGGCCCGCCTCGACCGCTACGACGAGATGGCCGCCGAGGCGGAGAAGACCCGGAAGCTGGACTTCGAGGAGATCCAGATCCCGCCGGGTCCGCGCCTGGGCAGCACCGTCATCGAGGCGCACGGCCTGAGCAAGGGGTTCGGCGACCGGGTGCTGATCGACAACCTGTCGTTCTCGCTGCCGCGCAACGGCATCGTCGGCATCATCGGGCCGAACGGCGTCGGCAAGACCACGCTGTTCAAGACCATCGTCGGGTTGGAGCAGCCGACCGGCGGCGAGGTCAAGGTCGGCCCCACCGTCTCGCTGTCGTACGTCGACCAGAACCGGCAGGGCCTGGCCGGCGACAAGACCGTGTGGGAGGTCGTCTCCGACGGGCTGGACCACCTCATGGTGGGCAAGGTCGAGATGCCGTCCCGCGCCTACATCGCCGCGTTCGGCTTCAAGGGGCCGGACCAGCAGAAGCCGACGAAGGTGCTCTCCGGCGGCGAGCGGAACCGGCTCAACCTGGCGCTGACGCTCAAGATCGGCGGCAACGTCATCCTGCTCGACGAGCCCACCAACGACCTGGACGTGGAGACGCTCTCCAGCCTGGAGAACGCGCTGCTGGAGTTCCCCGGCTGCGCCGTGGTCATCTCCCACGACCGGATGTTCCTGGACCGGGTCGCCACGCACATCCTGGCCTGGGAGGGCACCGACGAGGACCCGTCGCGGTGGTTCTGGTTCGAGGGGAACTTCGAGGCGTACGAGAAGAACAAGATCGACCGGCTCGGCGTCGAGGCGGCCCGCCCGCACCGGGTGACCTATCGCAAGCTCACCCGTGACTGACCGGTGCTGACCCTTGTCTGACCGGTTCGTCTACCACTGCGCGCTGCGCTGGTCCGACTTGGACGCGTACGGCCATGTCAACAACGCCCGCTTCCTCACCCTCTACGAGGAGGCCCGGGTGGCGATGATGTTCGCCGGCGGCCGGGCGTGGGGCGTGGGCTCGTTCGCCGACGGGGTGGTCATCCGCCGGCACGAGGTCGACTACCTGCGCCCGGTCGACTACGCGCTCGGCCGGTCCAGCGCGGAGGCGGCGCCGACCGTGCGGATCGAGCTGTGGGTCGACGAGATCCGGGCCGCGTCCTTCTCGGTCGCCTACGAGCTGTACGACGGCGACACGCTGGCCGGCGCCGCCCGCTCGGTGCTGGTGCCGTTCGACCTGTCGGTGCAGCGACCGCGCCGGATCTCGACCGAGGAGCGGGCGTTCCTGCTCCGCTACGCGCCGGGGCTGGCCGGATGACCGGGCCGGCGGCCGGGCACGGGCTGACCGGGGTGGCGGACGCGGGCGCCTTCCTGGCCCGGCTGGTCCGGCTCGACCCGGCCGGCCTGGTCCGGCTCCGGCCGGTGCCCGCCGCCGGTCGTACCGCCCTGTGGGCCCGCCTGCCCTGGGGGGTGCTCGTGGTGCGCACCGTGCCGGGCACGGCGCCCGGCGACGTCACGGTCGCCGCGGGGGACCTGCTGGCCGAGCTCTCCGCGGGCGCCGCGGCGCTGCCCCGGCGACGGGACGACGGCTGGCGCTGGCCGCTGCCGCCGCCGGTCAGCCGGCCGGTGGAGGTGCTCCCCGGCGTGGAGCTGCGCCGGATCGCGGACGCGGCGGCCGGCACGCTGCGCGCGGCGGCCACCCACGGGGTGGCGGGCCGGGCGGTCGGTCAGCGGGTGCTGCGCGACGCGTTGCTGGACCACGTCGCGGTGGTGGTCACCCCGGACGACCCACCGGCGGCGCCGGTGCAGGTGTCGCAGCGGTTGGTGCAGGGCGTGGTGCGGATGGGCTTCCTCGGCACCGGCGACGTTCAGGTGCGGATCGCAGGTCATTGGGTCGGGTTGGTCGGCCCGTACGGGGCGGTGTGGTCGCGGACGGTGGCGGACCTTGCACTCACGCCTACCCGGGTTCATCCGAACGGATGACCCGGCATCATTCTTCCGGGCCGGGGCGGTCGTTGGGGGGATGCCTCCTGCCGGCTGTCCGGGTACCGTCCATCCTCGGATCCAACGCACTGTAGGCGGCTGGATCCGCTGGGGAGTGAGGTGCGCGAGCGATGCCGTGGTGGTCATGGCGCCCCGGTCCCGCCGGTGGCGGCGATCCGGAAACCCGAAGCGGGACCACAGTGGACGACAGTGTCCGGGTCGGGCCACCGGCCCCGCGCCGGCCGGGCGACGACGCGCCGCCGGCGCCCGAGCGGCCGGTCATCGCGGACATGCCGGCCACCGTCGCCCCGGTCACCCTCGGCCGGGTCTGTGACGCGCTCGACCTGCTCGACGTGCGTTACCTGGCCGACGGCGACGGCAACCTGCTGGCCATGTGGGAACGGCACGCCGTGCTGGTCGCGCTGGAGGGCCCGGAGGACGAGATCCTCGTGATGCGGGCCCGTCCACACGCGACGGTGCCGCCGGACTGGGCCGACCGGGCCTACCGGGTGGTCAACGAGTGGAACCACACCCGGCGGTTCTGCAAGGCATACATCGGCGACCCGACCGAGCGTGGCCAACTGCCGATCTACGCCGAGTTGCAGGTGCCGCTCGGCGCCGGCACCCACGACGCGCTCCTGGTCGAGATGCTCGACTGCGGGGCGGCGGTGGCGACCACGTTCGTCGACTGGCTGCACGACGAGGGCGCCCTGCTCTGAGCCGCGCCGGCGGGCCGGTCAGCCCGCGGCCGGGTCGTCGTCGGTGTTCACCATGAAATAGGCGGCCCGCTCCAGATAGTCCCAGAGCACGCCGGCGAGCTGCGGCGGCAGGTCCAGGGCATCCACCGCCTGCCGCATGTGGCGCAGCCAGGCGTCCCGCTCGGCGGCACCGACCCGGAACGGGGCGTGGCGCATCCGCAGGCGCGGATGCCCGCGCTGCTCCGAGTAGGTCCGCGGACCGCCCCAGTATTGGATCAGGAAGAGGGTCAGCCGGTCCGCCGCCGGGGCCAGGTCCTCCTCCGGATACATCGGCCGCAACAGCGGGTCGTCGGCGACGCCGGCATAGAACACGTCCACCAGCTTGCGGAAGGCGGGCTCACCGCCGATCGCCTCGAACAGCGTCATCGACTCGCCTGGGGAAGTCACGTTTCCATCCTGCCAGGTGCGACCCGGCGCCCGCGCCCGCCCGTCGGGCGTCGCGCGTCACGTCACCGCGTGCCGGTGCCGGCTGTGCTCCCGCCCCCGGTCGCCGGCGGCCGGCCCCCGCTGCGGCAGGGGCCCGCTCCCGACGGCCGACTCCGCCCGGGCGGTCTCGACGGCCGCCTCGATCGTCGCCGGGCGGGGCCAGGTGACCGCCGTGACGAGCATGAGGAGCACGCCCGCCGCGCTCCAGACCCCGACCACCGCCGGGATGGTGAACCGCTCGGCCAGCGCGCCGGTGGCCAGCACCGAGGCGCCCTGGATGACCTGCGTGCCGCTCGCCATCACCCCGAACGCCCGGGCCCGGTAGCCGTCCGGCAGCGCCTGCACGAACAGACCGTTGGCGACCGGGACGAGCCCGCCGACCGCGAAGCCGCACGCGCCGGCCAGCAGGGCCACCACACCCGGCGGCGGGTCGAACAGCGAGGGCACGAGCACCGCCGGCGCGACGACCGCCAGCACCGGCATCAGGGTCAGCCGGCGGGCCGGCCCGGCCAGCCGGGCGAGGAGCAGGCCGCCGAGGACGTATCCCACCGGGTTGGCGGCCATGATGAGCGCCTGGGCGGTGCCGGCGTCCATGCCGCCGCCGGTCCGGTCGGCGGCCCAGCCGGCGGCGAGCCCTTCGGGGACGATCGAGAAGAGCATGGCGCTGAACACCAGCACCGCGATGGCCCGCAGCACCGGCCGCTCGAAGACGATCCGGAAGCCCTGGGCGGTCTCGCGCAGCAGGTGGCTGCGGTGCGCCTCGGTCATCGCCGGGGGCCGGTCCCGCAGGCCGAACCGGACCAGCGTGGCCGACACGGCGAACGTGCCCGCGTTGATCAGCAGGGCGGTGCTCGGGTCCAGCACCGCGATGGCCGCGCCGGCCAGGTATCCGACGACCTGGGCGGCCTGCGCCGCGCTGGTGGAGACGGTGAGGCCCACCACCAGCCGGTCGCCGGCGAGGATGTGCGGCAGCAGCGCCGAGCGCGCCGCCTGGCTCGGCGGGTTGGCCAACGTCGCCACGAAGACCAGGGCGAGGATCGACCAGGCCGGCATGAACGGCATGGCGACCAGCACCATCAGCGCCATCCGGAGCAGGTCGCAGAGCACCATCACCTGGCGGTAGCGGTGCCGTTCGGCGAGCGCCGAGAGCAGCGGGCCGCCGATCAACCAGGGCAGGTAGCTGGCCGCGAAGGCGGCGGCGGAGAGCGCGACCGACTGGGTCTCGCGCAGCACCAGCACGGTGACCGCGGCCTTGGCGAGATAGTCGCCGACCCAGGACAGGACGTTGGCCGCGAAGAGCGCGCGGAACTCCGACTGACCGAAGACGTCGCGGAAGGTGGCCGGGCTCTCGTGGGCGGGCCGCTGGTCGGACACCGTCGCCTCCATCGTTCCGGGCCGGCCACTTGTGATGGCGCGACCGGGAACTGTCGTCAGGTCAACCGATCGGCGAGGACACGAACACACTCCCCGGTGGAGGGTGTTCACCGGATTCTGCCCGATCGTCTGACAACTGACTAGGGCGAACGGATAGATCGTCGCATCTCCGACTGAACGAACGGACGATACCCGAGGGGCCACGCGACGCGCGACCCCCCGAAATCGTCCGACGACGCCCGACCTCAGGTGGCCCCGCCGGTGCCCGTCGCCTCGTTCCGCGGCGGCGACGACGCCTGCGGTGGCAACCCGGGAAAGAGCCGGGTCGCGGCGATCTGGGCGGTGATGCCGGAGTTCTCCAGCGCCTCCGCGAGCCGGCGGCGCAGCTCGCGGCCGACCGCGAACTGTCCGTCGGCGGTGGTCTTGACGACGATACGGATCACCGCGCCGTCGACGGTCATCTGCTCGACGCCGAGCACCTCCGGTTCGGTCACGATCTGCGGGGCCAGCTCGGGGTCCAGCGTGGCCGACGCCGCCGCGGTACGCAGCACCGCGAGAGCCTCCTCGGTGCCGGCGAAGCCGATCGGCAGGTCCACCACGACCAGCGCCCAGCCCTGGCTCTTGTTGCCCACCCGGACGATCTCGCCGTTGCGGATGTACCAGAGCACGCCCCGGGCGTCGCGGACGTTCGTCACCCGCAGGCCCACCGCCTCCACCACGCCGCTGGCCTCGCCGAGGTCGACCATGTCGCCCACGCCGTACTGGTCCTCGATCAGCATGAACAGGCCGGCGATCAGGTCCTTGACCAGGCTCTGCGCGCCGAAGCCGAGCGCCACGCCGGCGATGCCGGCGCTCGCCAGCAGCGGAGCCAGGTCGAAGCTGAACTCCTTGAGCACCATCAGCAGCGCGATGCCGAAGACGAACGCGGTGACCATGCTGCGCAGCACCGACCCGATCGCCTCGGCCCGCTGCCGCCGCCGCTCCGGCACGAACTGCTGCGGGTCGAGCGTGGCGCTGGGGATCCGCTCGCGCAGCGGGCGGAGCATTGTCGGCACCGCGCCCTGGGTGGTGGTGCGTACCAGCCGGTTGATGGTCCGGTGCAGCGCCCAGCGCGCGGCCACGGCGATCAGCAGGATCAAGGCCACCCGCAGCGGCTTGAGCAGCACCCAGTAGCTGCTCTCGGCGAACCAGGCGGAGCCGGTCAGCCGATAGAGGAACTCGCAGGAGGTGCTGCCCTGGCAGTCCGGGCGCCGGTCGGAGAGCGCGGACAGCAGCGCGGCGATCAGGTCGGAGACGTTCACCGTGCTTTCGTACCGCACCGGCGGCGCCGGACCCGCACGGACCCGCCCGGCGGGGCGGCCGGGTCCGACGATCGTCGCGGACGGAACCGGTCATCCTGGCACGCCGGGATCAGTCCCGACGGGGGTACCCCGGATTAGTGCGTGCATTCCGGGGCGCGATCAGGGACTATTGGCCCAACGGACGTCGGTGATCCCGGCCGGCGCCAGGGCCGCTCGACGCCGTGTGCGCGGGCGGTCCCGGCACCTGCGGCGGCGGGAGCGGCTGGACCGGGAGGGTGAGCGCGATGCCTGACATACGACCCACGGCGGGCTCCGGTGCGCTCGTTCTCAACGCCACCTACGAGCCCCTGTGCGTCGTGTCGGTGCGTCGGGCCGCCATCCTGGTGCTCTCCGCCAAGGCGGTCTGCGTGGCCGACGGCGAGGGCATCCTGCACAGCGCGCGCAACGCGCTCCCGATCCCGTCCGTGGTGCGGCTGACCCGCTACGTCCGGGTGCCCTACCGCACCCATGTGGGGCTCTCCCGCCGGGCGATCTTCGCCCGGGACGGGTGGCGGTGCGCCTACTGCCGGGGGCCGGCGGAAACCATCGACCACGTCTTCCCGCGCAGCCGGGGCGGCCGGCACGCCTGGGAGAACGTGGTCGCCGCGTGCGCCCGCTGCAACCACACCAAGGGCGACAAGACCCCGGCCGAGCTGGGCTGGCGGCTGCACCGTCCGCCGGTGGCGCCGAAGGGCAACGCCTGGCGGGTGCTGGGCCACCGCGCCCCCGACCCACGCTGGGCGGACTGGCTCGACCTGCGCGAACCGGAGCCCGAGGCGGCCTGAGCCGGCCGGGCGCTCAGCGCGTCTTCACCAGCGAGGCGTAGACGACCAGGTTGTCGGCGTAGCCGGTCTCGCCGCCCACCCAACGCCCACCACAGGTGATCAGGCGCAGGTTGGGGCGGCTGAAGTCGCCGTAGACCTCCTGCACCGGCAGCTTCTCCTTGCCGTACCGCTCGATCGACGTGACCTCGAAGACCGCCACCGAGCGGTCCTGCCGGGTCACCTCGATCCGGTCGCCGTCGTCGAGCTCCCGCAGCCCATGGAAGACGGCCGGTCCGGTGGTGGTGTCGACGTGCCCGACGAGCACCGCCGGGCCGTACTGGCCGGGGGTCGGGCCCTGGTCGTACCAGCCGACCTCGCCGGCGCGGCCCACGTCCGGCACCGCGATGCTGCCGTCGGGAGCGATGCCCACCCGGTGCACCGGCGCGCGCAGGTCGAGCTTGCCGATGGTCAGGTCGGTCGGTGGGCTGGCCGGCAGCACCGGGAACTTCTTCGGCGGCGGGCGCAGGCCGGCGACGAACCGGTCGGGCAGCACGCTGACGCCGGTCACCCGCTCCACCCCGAGCATCACCACGATCATCGCCATCAGGGCGGCCACCACCAGCACCGGGACGCCGGGGCCCCGCCCCGGAGCGTACCGGCGGGTGGTGGTCCGGCCGGGACGGACGGCGACCGGGTGGGCGTGCGGGTCGGCGGTGGCGAGGCTTGCCGAGAAGGCGTGCCCGGCGGTGTGCGCGAACCGGCGGGTGGCGCGGGACGTCAGTCGCAGCGCGGCCCGCAGCCGCCGTCGCCCGCCGCCCGTCTCGGCGGCGACGGCGCGGCGCGGGTGCGCGGCGCCACGACGTCCGGTGCCGCCGGGGCGGCCCCGGTCCGGGCGCGGTCCGGCGCGGGTGTGGCGTCGCGGTGCGCGGGCCATGGCCGCACCCCGGTCAGACGCGGCTGCCGGACCTGCGGCGGGCACCCACGCCGGCCACCACGGCCACCGCCACCAGACCGCCGACCAGCAGCAGCGAGCCGGTGCCCCGACCGCCGCCCGCGGTGCCGCCGCCGCCGGTCGCCGGGCCCTTGCTCGGCTGCGACATGTTCAGCACGGTGAGCATGGTCGAGGCGGTGGCGCCGTTGGCGCAGTCCAGATTCACCGGGTAGTCGCCCGCCGCCTTGTTGCCGGGCACGGTGACCGAGCCGGTGAGGAAGCCGTTGTTCGAGCGCAACACCACCCGGCCGAACGCGTCCGAGGTGACCTGCGCCTGACGGTCGTTGTTGTTGTCGCAGCCGGCCCGGAGGTTCACCCGGGAGCCGGCCTGGACGCTGTTCGGCGTCACCTCGATGAACACGCTCTCCCCGGCCCGGGCCGGTGGGGCGGTGGTCAGGACGAACGCCGCGACCAGGCCGAGCAGGCCCAGTACGGACGACAGCGCGCGATGTGACAGAAGCCCTCGCATGGTTCCCCCCTCCCGGTGCGGCGTCGCACCGGACCCGCTGACGGGCAGCGGGGGCTGCCTTCCCGGTCAGCGGGGCTGTTAACAGGGGCCCCCTCCTCTACCGGAGGCGTTAAGCGGGGGCCCCTCCTTTCTCCACCGGGTGCCAGGCCAGCGGCGTGGACAGGACCATGGTGCTGGCGGGCTGGCCGTACGGGGCGAGCCGGTCGATCACCGCCTCGAACTCGCCCATCGACGCGGCGGCGACCTTGAGCATGCTGCACGCGTCGCCGGTGATCCGGTGGATCTCCATGATCTGCGGCCAGCGCGCCACGTCCGGGTCGTTGAGGATGCAGCGGGCGCCATAGCAGGACATCCGGATCAGCGCGAGCACGGTGCGCCCGGCCCGGGTCAGGTCCACGTGCGCGTGGTAGCCGGTGATCACCCCCGACTCCTCCAGCCGGCGCACCCGTTCCGCGACCGCCGGCGGCGACAGGTGCACCCGGCGGGACAGCTCACTGTAGGAGAGCCGGGCGTCGGCCTGGAGCTCGCGCAGCAGCGCCCAGTCCATGTCGTCCACGCGGCGACCTTTCTTCCGTCAAGTCAATGATGCGAGATGCTTTCAGTTCGTGAAGTCACCCCAGCCTACCGCCGTTGAACAGGCATTCCATCCGCGCGTCCACCAGCGGGATCATGGCGTTTACCCCGCGCACGGACGGAGAAGACGGTGGAACACACGACGGCGGTGCGCCCGGTGACCGGTCAGCAGCGGGCGGCCCGGGCGGCACGCAACGGCGGCGAGCCGACGCTGGAGTTCGCCGAGCGCGTGCCCTACGACGCGTACGTCCACGCGAGCACGCTGCACCGGCTCCAGCAGCCGCTCAGCGACGATCCGGGTGAGATGTCCTTCCTGATGGTCAGCCAGATCATGGAGCTGTACTTCAAGCTGACCTGTCACGAGCTGCGACACGCCCAGCGGGAGGTGCGAGCCAACCGGGTCTGGGAGGCGCTGCCGCCGTTGCGCCGCGCCGCCCTGCACCTGGAGGGGCTCAACGCGGCCTGGCAGGGGCTGCGGTGGATGACCCCGGCCGACTTCAACCGCTTCCGCGACCGCCTCGGCGAGGGCTCCGGCTTCCAGTCGGCGATGTACCGGCAGTTGGAGTTCCTGCTCGGTCTCCGGGACCCGGCGCTGATCCGCCCGTTCCGCCGGCAGGCCGACGTGCACGCCGAGCTGACCGCCGCGCTGGCCACGCCGAGCCTCTGGGACGACGTGGTGGCGCTGCTCGCCCGGCGCGGCTTCGCCCTGCCGGCGGAGTTGCTGGAGCGGGACGTCACGGCGGAGCACGAGGCGCACCCAGGCGTCGAGGCGGCCTGGGTGCGCGTCTACGGTGACGGCGGGCCGGACAACCACCTGCGGATGCTCGGCGACGCGCTGACCGAGGTGGCCGAGCGGTTCGGCGACTGGCGCTGGAACCATGTCAAGGCGGTGCAACGCACCATGGGCGCGAAGGTCGGCAGTGGCGGCTCGGCCGGCCTGGCATGGTTGCAGCGCAGCATGGCCCGGGTGGTCTTCCCGGAGCTGTGGTCGGCCCGTACCGCGATGTGACCGGAGAACCCTCGATGATCACCCCCGAGAGCGAAGCCCACCGGCTCGACACCGCCGACCCCGGCCACCGACACCTGTTCCACGTGCCGCCGGCCGAGGGCGGGCGGCATCCCGACGTGGCGTACCTGGCCGGCAACTCGCTGGGCCTGCAACCGCGGGCCACCGCCGGCGAACTCGTCGCCGACCTGGACGCCTGGCGGCGGCTCGGCGTGGAGGGGCACCTGGAGGCGGAGCGGCCCTGGCTGCCCTACCACGAGCTGTTGACCGGGCCGGCCGCGCGCCTGGTCGGCGCGCGGGCCACCGAGACCGTGGTGATGAACTCGCTGACGGTCAACCTGCACCTGTTGATGGTCAGCTTCTACCGCCCCGCGGGGGAGCGGACGAAGATCGTCATCGAGGACAGCGCGTTCCCGTCGGACAGCTACGCGGTGCGCAGCCAGGCCCGCTTCCACGGCCTCGACCCGGACACCGCAGTGGTGCGACTGCGGCCCCGCGCCGGTGAGGACACCCTGCGCACGTCCGACGTCACCGACTTCCTGGCGGCCGAGGGGCGGACGGTGGCGCTGCTGCTGCTCGGCGGCGTCAACTACCTGACCGGCGAGCTGATGGACATCCCGGCGGTCACCGCCGCCGGGCGGGCCGCCGGCGCGGTGGTCGGGTGGGACCTGGCGCACGCCGCCGGCAACGTGCCGCTGGCGCTGCACGACTGGGACGTCGACTTCGCCGCCTGGTGCTCCTACAAATACCTCAACGCCGGCCCGGGCGCGCTGGCCGGCGCCTTCGTCCACGAGCGGCACCACACCGACCCGTCGCTGCCCCGGTTCGAGGGCTGGTGGAGCACCGAGGCGGCGACCCGATTCGAGATGACACCGGTGTCCCGCCCACCGGCCACCGTGGAGGCGTGGCAGATCTCCAACCCGCCGATCTTCGCGATGGGCCCGGTGCGCACCTCGCTGGAGCTGTTCGACGCCGTCGGCATGCCGGCGCTGCGGGAGCGCAGTCTGCGGCTCACCGGCTGGCTGGCGCGCCTGCTCGACGAGGTGACGCCCGGCCGGCCGCTGACCGTCATCACGCCGCGCGACCCGGCCCGGCGCGGCTGCCAGCTCTCGGTCCGGGTCGGCAGCGGCGGCGGTGGCGCCGGCGAGCTGACCAAGCGGCTGCGGCACGAGCACGGCGTGATCGCCGACGCCCGGGAACCGGACGTGGTGCGGTTCGCCCCGGTGCCGCTCTATTCGACGTACCACGACTGCTGGCGGGTCGCCGACGCGCTGGCCTCGGTGGTCGGCAGGGAGGGCTGATGCGGGCACGGGACGAGATCGCGGTGGTCGGGGCCGGGCTGGCCGGCTGCCTGCTGGCCTGCTTCCTGGCCCGGCGCGGCTACCCGGTGGCCCTCTACGAGCGGCGGGGCGACCCGCGCACCGGCACGGTCGAGCGCGGGCGCTCGATCAACCTGGCGCTGTCCGAACGCGGGCTGGACGCGCTGCGCCGGATCGGCCTGGACGAGCAGGTGATGGCGGACGCGCTGCCGATGCGCGGGCGGATGATCCACCCGGTCGGGGGCGAGCCGCAGTTCCAGCCGTACAGCGTCTCCGGGGACCGGGCGATCAACTCGATCAGCCGGGGCGCGCTGAACAACGCGCTGCTCGACGCCGCCGCCGCGCTGCCGGGCGTGCGGATCGCGTTCGACCACCGGCTGGTCGGCCTCGACCCGGTCGGCGGCGAGATGACGTTCGAGACGCCGCAGGGCAAGGTCAACGCCGCCGCGTCGGTCGTCCTGGGCGCCGACGGCGCCGGCTCCGCGGTGCGCGGGCAACTGCTGGCGTACGGGGGTCTGACCGAGAGCCTGGACTTCCTCGACTACGGCTACAAGGAGCTGACCATCCCGCCGATCGGTGGGGAGTTCGCGCTGGACCCGGGCGCGCTGCACATCTGGCCGCGCGGCACCTCGATGATGATCGCGCTGCCCAACCCGGACCGCTCGTTCACCTGCACGCTGTTCTGGCCCACCCACGGCAGGAGCAGCTTCGCGTCGCTGAGCAGCCCGGCCGCGATCGAGCGGTTCTTCCCCACCCACTACCCGGACCTGGTCCCACTGGCGCCGAACCTGGTCGATGACTACCAGCACAACCCGGTCGGGGTGCTCGGCACGGTGCGCTGCACGCCCTGGCAGGTGGCCGGCCGGGTCGGCCTGCTCGGCGACGCCGCGCACGCCATCGTGCCGTTCTACGGCCAGGGCGCGAACTGCGCGTTCGAGGACGTGGTCGCACTCGACCGCTGCCTGGACGAGTGCGACGACGAGTGGGCCGCCGCGCTGCCGCTGTTCCAGCAGCGCCGCCAGGACGACGCCGAGGCGATCGCCCGGATGGCGCTGGCCAACTTCGTGGAGATGCGGGACAAGGTGGCCTCGCCGGTGTTCCGCGCCCGCAAGCAGGTCGAGCACGCGCTGGAGCGGGCGCTGCCCGGCCGCTACGTCTCCCAGTACGAGCTGGTCTCCTTCTCCACCACCCCGTACGCGCAGGTCCGTCGCCGGGTCCGCCGCCAGTACGCGGCCGTCGGCGCGGTCGTGGCCGGCGCGGTGGCGCTGCTGGCCGGCGGGGTCGGCGCGGTGCTGGGGCGGCGGCGGTGACGCGCTGGGACCCCCGGCTGATGACCGGGCACGCGCCGGACGGGCCCGCCCTGCTGCGCAACTTTGTCGGCGGCGCGTTCGTCGACGCCGGTTCCCGGTTCACCAAGCGCAGCCCGGTCACCGGTGAACCGGTCTTCGAGGTGGTCGAGGCGTCGAGGTCCACGGTGGACGACGCGGTCACCGCCGCCCGGGCCGCGCTGCGCGGCCCGTGGGGCCGGATGGGGGAGCGGGACCGCGCCGAGGTGCTGCGCCGCGTCGCCGACGAGCTGGAACGCCGCTTCGACGACCTGGTCGCCGCCGAGGTGGCGGACACCGGCAAGGCGATCTCGCAGGCCCGCACGCTGGACATCCCGCGCGGTGCGGCGAACTTCCGGGCGTTCGCCGAGATCGTCGCGACCGCGCCCACCGAGTCGTTCACCACTGTCACCCCGACCGGTGGCCGGGCGCTCAACTACGCGGTCCGCAAGCCGGTCGGCGTGGTCGCGGTCATCGTGCCGTGGAACCTGCCGCTGCTGCTGCTCACCTGGAAGGTCGCCCCGGCCCTGGCCTGCGGCAACGCGGTGGTGGTCAAGCCCAGCGAGGAGACGCCGGCCTCGGCGACGCTGCTGGCCGAGGTGATGGCCGCGGCCGGCGTGCCGGACGGCGTGTTCAACCTGGTGCACGGCTTCGGCCCCGGCTCGGCCGGCGAGCACCTGACCCGGCACCCCGGCGTGGACGCGATCACCTTCACCGGCGAGTCGGCCACCGGCAGCGCCATCATGCGCGCCGCCGCCGACGGGGTGAAGGCGGTCAGCTTCGAGCTGGGCGGCAAGAACGCCGGCCTGGTCTTCGCCGACGCCGACCTGGACACGGCGGTCGCCGGTTCGGTGCGGTCCAGCTTCACCAACGGCGGCCAGGTCTGCCTGTGCACCGAGCGCATCTACGTGCAGCGGCCGGTGTTCGAGGAGTTCACCGCGCGGCTGGCGAAGCGCGCCGACGAACTGGCGTACGGCTGGCCGGCCGACGAGGCGACGGTGAACATGCCGCTGATCTCGCCCGCCCACCGGGACAAGGTGCTCGGCCACTACGCGCTGGCCCGCACCGAGGGCGCCGAGGTGCGCGCCGGTGGCGGGACGCCACGCTTCGGCGACGCCCGCGACGGTGGCGCGTACGTGCAGCCGACGGTGCTCACCGGGCTCGGGCCGGACGCCCGGACCAACCGCGAGGAGATCTTCGGCCCGGTCGTGCACGTGGCGCCGTTCGACTCCGAGGACGAGGCGTACGCGCTGGCCAACGGCACCGACTACGGCCTGGCGGCGACCGTCTGGACCCGGGACGTGGGCCGGGCGCACCGGGCCGGGGTGCGGCTGGACGCCGGCATCGTCTGGGTCAACACCTGGTTCCTGCGCGACCTGCGCACCCCGTTCGGCGGGGTGAAGGCGTCCGGCGTCGGCCGGGAGGGCGGCGCGCACTCGCTGGCCTTCTACTCCGAACTGACGAACGTCTGCGTGGACCTGTCGTGAGCGCGAGGAGTGAGCCGGGTTTGCGAGCCCCGCAGTCGCGAACGGAGGCTGACCCTGTCGTGAGCGCGAGGAGTGAGCCGGGTTTGCGAGCCCCGCAGTCGCGAACGGAGGCTGACCCTGTCGTGAGCGCGAGCGAGGAGCGGATATGACCGTGGACATCGAGGCCGCCAACCGGGAGTTGGCGGTGGCCCGGCAGGAGGGGAAACCCTGCCCGCCGCTGCGCGGCCGGCTGCTGCCCGAGGGCGACGTCGAGGCGGCCTACCAGGCGCAGCGGGTCCACACCCGGCAGCGCCTGGGCAAGGGCCACCGCCGGGTCGGCGCGAAGATCGGCCTGACCTCCCGGGCGGTGCAGGAGAGCTTCGGCGTCTTCCAGCCCGACTTCGGGGTGCTCTTCGACGACATGGCCGTCGGCGACGGCGAGGAGGTGCCGCTCCGCCGGCTGCTCCAGCCGCGGGTGGAGGCGGAGATCGCCTTCGTGCTCGGCGCGGACCTGCCGGACGAGCGGGTCACCACCGTCGACCTGGTCCGGGCCGTGGACCACGTGCTGCCGGCCATCGAGATCGTCGACTCGCGGATCGCCGACTGGGACATCTCCATCGTGGACACGGTGGCGGACAACGCCTCCAGCGGGCTGTTCGTGCTCGGCACCGCGCCGCGCCGGCTCGCCGAGGTGGACCTGCGGCTGTGCGGGATGGTGCTGGAGCAGGCGGGCGAGCCGGTGTCGGTCGGCGCGGGCGCGGCCTGCCTCGGCAACCCGCTGCACGCGTTGCGGTGGCTGGCCGGCACGATGGCCCGCGCCGGCGATCCGTTGAAGGCCGGCGACGTGGTGCTGTCCGGCGCGCTCGGCCCGATGGTGCCGGTCACGCCGGGCGCCGCCTACGAGGCGCGGATCTCCGGGCTCGGCTCGGTGCGTACCTGCTTCTCCGGGGAGGAGAACTCATGACCGTCGGGGTGGCGGTGCTCGGGTCGGGCAACATCGGCACCGACCTGATGGTCAAGGTGCTGCGGCTCAGCACCGGATTGCGGATGGTGGCGATGGCCGGCATCGACCCGGCCTCGGACGGCCTGGCCCGGGCCCGCCGGCTCGGCGTGGCCATCACCGCCGAGGGCGTCGACGGGCTGGTCGCGATGGAAGAGTTCGCCGACGTGGAGCTGGTCTTCGACGCCACCTCGGCCGGCGCGCACCGCCGCCACGACGAGGTGCTGCGCGCGCACGGCCGCACCGTGGTCGACCTGACCCCGGCCGCGCTCGGCCCGTACGTGGTGCCCCCGGTGAACCTGGACGAGCACCTGGGCGAGCCGAACGTCAACATGGTCACCTGCGGCGGGCAGGCCACCGTGCCGATCGTGCACGCGGTCGGCCGGGTCACCCCGGTCGCCTACGGGGAGATCGTCGCCTCGATCGCCTCGAAGTCGGCCGGGCCGGGCACCCGGGCCAACATCGACGAGTTCACCGAGACCACCGCCCGGGCCATCGAGGTCGTCGGTGGGGCCGAGCGCGGCAAGGCCATCATCGTGCTGAATCCGGCCGACCCGCCGCTGCTGATGCGGGACACCGTCTACTGCCTCTGCGCCGACGCCGACGCCGACCGGGCCGCGATCGCCGCCTCGGTGGCCGACATGGTGGCCGCCGTGCAGGAGTACGTGCCCGGTTACCGGCTCAAGCAGCAGGTGCAGTTCGACCCGGTCGACACGTACGCGCCGGTGCTCGGCCGGCACTTCCGCGGCCTTCAGGTGTCGGTGTTCCTGGAGGTCTCCGGCGCCGGGCACTACCTGCCCGCGTACGCCGGGAACCTGGACATCATGACGTCGGCCGCGCTGCGCACCGCCGAGCGGCTGGTGGCCCTGCGGGAGGTGGCACCGCGATGACCGACCTCTACATCCAGGACGTGACGCTGCGCGACGGCATGCATGCCATCGCCCACCGCTACACCACCGACCAGGTCCGCGCCGTCGCCGCGGCGCTCGACGCGGCCGGGGTGGCCGCGATCGAGGTGGCGCACGGTGACGGGCTGGCCGGCTCCAGCGTCAACTACGGCCACGGCGCGGCCTCCGACGCCGAGTGGATCTCGGCCGTCGCCGAGGTGCTGACCACCGCCCGGCTGACCACGCTGCTGCTGCCCGGCATCGGCACCATCGCCGACCTGCGGGCGGCGAAGGCGCTCGGGGTGACAAGCGTGCGGATCGCCACGCACTGCACCGAGGCGGACATCTCCGCCCAGCACATCGCGTGGGCCCGGGAGAACGGCATGGACGTCTCCGGGTTCCTGATGATGTCGCACCTGAACGACCCGGCCGGGCTGGCCGCCCAGGCCAAGCTGATGGAGTCGTACGGCGCGCACTGCGTCTACGTCACCGACTCCGGCGGCCGGCTGCTGATGTCCGACGTGGCGCAGCGCGTCGACGCGTACCGGCAGGTGCTGGCGCCGGAGACGCAGATCGGCATCCACGCGCACCACAACCTGTCGCTGGGCGTGGCGAACAGCGTGCTGGCGGTCGAGCACGGCCGGATCCTCGGCGACGGCCCGCTCGGCTCGCCGTCCGGCCGGACCGTCCGGGTGGACGCCTCCCTGGCCGGGATGGGCGCGGGCGCCGGCAACGCCCCGCTGGAGGTCTTCGTCGCGGTCGCGGAGCTGCACGGCTGGAAGCACGGCTGCGACGTGTTCGCGCTGATGGACGCCGCCGACGACCTGGTCCGCCCGATGCAGGACCGGCCGGTCCAGGTGGACCGGGAGACGCTCTCCCTCGGGTACGCGGGTGTCTACTCCAGCTTCCTGCGCCACGCCGAACGGGCGTCGGCGAAGTACGGGGTGGACGTCCGCTCGATCCTGGTCGAGCTGGGTCGCCGCCGGATGGTCGGCGGCCAGGAGGACATGATCGTGGACGTGGCACTGGACCTGGCCGGTAAGGAGAACCCATGATCGGGCCGGACGTCGCGGGGATCGCCGAGAAGCTGGGCGCGGCGGCGGATTCCGCCACCGCCATCCCGCAGCTCGCCGCCGAGACCGGCCTCGACCGCGACGCCGCGTACGCGGTGCAGGCGGCGCTGGTGCGGCGCCGCCTCGACCGCGGCGAGCGGCTGGTCGGGCTGAAAATGGGGCTGACCAGCAGGGCCAAGATGGCCCAGGTCGGCGTGGACGAGGTGATCTGGGGTCGGCTGACCGACGTGATGCGGGTGCCCGACGGCGGCACCGTCGACGTCGGCGGCTTCATCCATCCCCGGGTCGAACCGGAGGTGGCGTTCCTGCTGGACCGGCTGCCCGCCCCGGGTGAGCCGGTCGGCTCGTTCACCCGGGCGGTCCGCGCGGTCGCCCCGGCGATCGAGCTGATCGACTCCCGGTACGCGAACTTCACCTTCTCGCTGCCGGACGTGATCGCCGACAACACCTCGGCCGCCGCGTTCACGATCGGCGCCTGGTCGCCGGTGCCCGACGGGCTCGACAACCTGGGTGTGCTGCTGGAGATCGACGGGCGGGTGGCGCAGGTCGGTTCGACCGCGGCCATCCTCGGCGACCCGCGCCGCGCGCTCGACGAGGGCCTGCGGCTGGCCGGCCGGCACGGCGTCCGGCTGCGCAAGGGGTGGGTGTTCCTGGCCGGCGCGGCCACCGCCGCGGTGCCGTTGCGGCCCGGCGCACACGTCCGGGCCGTGGTGGAGAAGCTCGGGTCCGCCTCGTTGAAGGCGCTCCCATGACCGCCCGGGTGGTGGCCGGCAAGGCCGTGCCGCGCGGGGCGTTCCCGCACGTCAAGGTCGCGGGCGGCTTCGTCTTCGTCTCCGGTACGTCGTCGCGCCGGCCGGACAACACGTTCGCCGGCGTCGCGGTGGACGAGTTCGGCACCACCGACCTCGACATCCGGGCGCAGACCCGGGCCGTGATCGACAACATCCGCGACCTGCTCCGCTCGGTCGGCGCCGAGCTGACCGACCTGGTGCAGGTCACCAGCTACCTGGTCAACATGAACGACTTCGGTGGCTACAACGAGGTGTGGGCGGAGTTCTTCGACGCCACCGGTCCGACCCGGACCACGGTGGCCGTGCACCAGCTTCCGCACCCGCACCTGCTGATCGAGATGCAGGCCGTGGCCCTACTGCCGTCGGGAGGTCCGTCATGAGTGAGATCGCCGAGCCGTTCAGCTTCGCCGGCTGGATCGGGGAGAACCAGCACCTGCTCAAGCCGCCGGTGGGCAACAAGGAGATGCTGCCCGGCAGCGACGACTTCATCGTCATGGTGGTGGGCGGGCCGAACCAGCGCACCGACTTCCACGTCGACCCGTACGAGGAGTTCTTCTATCAGGTCAAGGGCAACATGCACATCAACCTGATGACGCCCGAGGGCCCGCGCACGGTGCACGTGCGCGAGGGGCAGATGTGGATGCTGCCGCGTAACACCCCGCACTCGCCGCAGCGCCCGGAGGCCGGCTCGATCGGCATGGTGATCGAGCGGGTCCGCGAGGAGGGCACGCTGGAGAAGTTCCAGTGGTACTGCGCCGAGTGCAGCCACCAGGTGCACGAGGTCGAATTGCAGGTGCGCGACATCGCCGCCGACCTGCCCCCGGTCTTCCAGGCGTTCTACGCCGACGAGAAGGCCCGCACCTGTGACAACTGCGGCACGCTGCACCCGGGCAAGGGCTGATGCCGGTGCCGGTCGTGGACGTGCACACGCACGTCGTGCCGAAGGGGTGGCCGGACCTCGCCGTGGCCTGCGGCGGGTCCGGCTGGCCGTGGCTGCGGGTGGACTCCGAGCGCGCCGCGATGATCATGGTGGGGGAGACGGAGTTCCGGCCGGTCGGCGCCCAGTGCTGGGACGCCGACACCCGACTCGCCGACATGACCGCCGACGGCGTCGACGTGCAGGTCGTCTCACCCACCCCGGTCTTCTTCGGCTACGACCGCCCGGCCGACCAGGCGGTCCGGGTGGCCCGGATCTTCAACGACCTCACTTTGGAGGTCACCAACGCCGGCGGTGACCGGTTGGTGCCGTTCTGCCAGGTGCCGTTGCAGGACGCCGACCTGGCCTGCGCCGAGCTGGACCGCTGCCTCGCCGCCGGGCACGCCGGCGTCGAGATCGGCAACCACGTCGGCGACCGGGACCTCGACGACGCGGGCGTCGTGGCGTTCCTGACCCACTGCGCCGAGGTCGGCGCGCCGGTGTTCGTGCACCCGTGGGACATGCCCGGCGGCCCCCGGCTGAACCGGTGGATGGCCCGCTGGCTGACCGGCATGCCGGCCGAGACGCACCTGTCGGTGCTGGCGCTGATCCTCGGTGGCGTCTTCGACCGGGTGCCGGAGACGCTGCGGATCTGCTTCGCCCACGGCGGCGGCAGCTTCCCGTTCTGGCTGGGCCGCGCCGACAACGCCTGGCGCCGCCGCGGCGACCTGGTGCGCGGGGCGTCCCTCGCCCCGCCCAGCTCCTACGTCGACCGGTTCCACGTCGACTCGGTGGTGTTCGAACCGGCCGCGCTGCGGCTGCTGGTGGACACCATGGGCGCGGAGCGGGTGCTGCTCGGCAGCGACTACCCGTACCCGCTGGGCGAGCGGCCGGTCGGGCAGGTGGTGCACCGGTCCGACTTCCTCACCGACGCCCAGCGGGCCGCGCTGCTCGGCGGCAACGCCCTGCGCTTCCTCGGCCGGGGCGTGGCCACCGATCGGAGCGAGGCGGTCCGGGAACTCCTGTCGATCGACCGTGACTGGACGGGCATCGTCGACGACGACGAGCCGGCTCCGTCCTGACCGCACGGCTCGGGGCACCCGAAGGTTGCCAGCCGGGCGGACGTGTCGGCCGGCCGGCCCGCCGCCGAGCGGGCAGGATGGTGGCATGGCCGAGCCGCACGACCTGACCGCGCTGGAGCAGGCCGCCGCGATCCGCCGGGGCGAACTGTCCAGCCTGGAGCTGGTCGAGCACCATCTGCGCCGGGTCGACGCGCTCGGCGACACCGTCGGCGCGTTCGTCACGGTCACCGCCGACCGGGCCCGGGCCGCCGCGCGGGCCGCCGACGCCGTCCCTGCCGCGGACCGCGGGCCGCTGCACGGCGTGCCGACCGCGATCAAGGACCTGACGCTTACCGCCGGCGTGCGCACCACGTTCGGCTCGGCCGCCTTCGCCGACTTCGTGCCACCGGTCGACGCCGACGTGGTCCGCTTCCTGAGCGAGGCGGGGCTGATCGGCCTCGGCAAGACCACCACCTCCGAGCTGGGCTGCTCGCTCTACTCCGAGGGGCTCGTCGCGCCGCCGGCCCGCAACCCGTGGGACCTCGCCTACACCGCCGGCGGCTCCAGCGGCGGCGCGGCAGCCGCGGTCGCCGCCGGCCTGGTGCCGGTCGCGCAGGGCTCCGACGGCGGCGGCTCGCTGCGCATCCCCGCGTCACTGTGCGGCCTGGTCGGCCACAAACCCAGCCGGGGACTGGTCTCCGGCGGCCCGCTCGGCTTCGGCGCGTTCGGGCTGCCCACCAACGGGCCGATCGGCCGCACCGTCGCCGACGTGGCGGCGCTGCTCGACGTCCTGGCCCGGCCGGCGCCCGGCGAGCCCTACCTGCCGCCGGCCGCGCCCACCGGCGGCTACCTCGGCGCCGCCCGCGCCGCCGGCCCCGGCCGGCTGCGGATCGGCCGCTTCACCACGCCGATGCTCGCCGACGAGCCGGTGCACCCCGACTGCGTGGCCGCCGTCGACCGGGCCGCCGCGCTGCTCGCCGACGCCGGGCACGAGGTGGTCGAGGTTCCCGCGCCGCTCGGCCCGGAGGTCTGGCCGATGTTCGAGACCGTCTGGTACGCGCTGGCGCTCGCCCCGGTGCCGGCCGACCGGGAGGCCGAGCTGCTGCCGCTGACCCGGTTCCTGCGCGAGCGCGGCGAGGCGGTCGGCGCGGCCCGGCTGATGGCCGCGCTCGGTGAACTGCAGGCCCAGGTACGCCGCGGAGTGCGCCGCACCGCCGGCTGTCACCTGCTGCTCTGCCCCACGCTGGCCGCCCCGCAGGCGCCGGTCGGCGCGTTCGCCGCCCTCGACCCGGCGGAGGACTTCGACCGGCAGCGGCGCTTCTCGCCGTACTGCGCGGTCTTCAACGTCACCGGCGACCCGTCCGTTTCGCTGCCGGTCGGCCGCACGGCCGCGGGCCTGCCGGTCGGGGTGCTGCTCACCGGCCGCTACGGCGACGACGCGACATTGATCGCGACTGCCGCGCAACTGGAGCACTGGTGTGGCGGGTGGGATCAGCACCCCGCAATCTGGCGGGCCGTCGACTCCGCTAACGTGAACATCACAAGCGAGGTCGGGCGCGGCCCGTCGTGACCGTCCACCCGACCCGGAACATTCCTGGTCTCTTTCCGCCTGGGGGCGTTGGGATTGTCTGTTACCGAGACGTTGGTGTTCTTCGTCGGCATCCCGGCCGCCGCGGTGCTGGTGATCGCCGGCCTGGCGGCCGCCGGCAGCCGCGGCAGCGGTGGCGGCGCCAAGCGCTACCGGCCGGGGCGGCCCTTCGACTTCACTCCGGTCTGGTTCCTGGGCCGGCCGGAGCAGCTGGCCGACTCGGCCGGCACCGCGCTGACCGCCGGCGCGCAGGCGTCGGCGCTGACCAGCCGCAAGCAGGAGCAGGCCGGCCGGGAGGCGCCGGCCAGTGGAACCGGAGGCGCAAGTGACCGTTGGTGAAGCGCGGCCCGAGACCGGGACGGGCACCCCGCCCGACGTGCTGGACGGGCCGTTCTCGACCCGGCAGCTGCTCCGCATCGACGAGGCGCTTCGCCTGGCCGACCAGGGCACCGGCCTGGTCTTCTCGGTCTACGTGGGCGGCCTCGACGAGCCGGTTCGGGAACACGCCGAGCGGCTGCACCGGCAGCTCGCCGAGCCGGACCGGTCGGTGCTGATCGCGGTGTCGCCCAACCAGCGGCAACTGGAGATCGTCACCGGCAAGTACGCGCGCAAGCGCATCCCGGACACGTACGTCAAGCTGGCCGCGCTCTCCATGGTGGCGTCCTTCGGCGGCGGCGACCTGGCCGGCGGCGTCATCCAGGGCCTCGACCAGCTCGCCAGCCACGCCGGCAAGGGCTGAGCACCGGCCCACGGACACGACGAAGCCCGGCCCGCAAACGCGGGCCGGGCTTTCTCGTGCGCTCAGCGGGGCCAGCCGGAGGGATCCAGCCGCATCGGCCACGGCTCGTCGAGCTGGACGGGATCGTCCGGCCCGAGCGTGCCGGCCATGTTGTGGTGCACGCCCCTGACCAAGTGGTAGCGGTAGATCACCGGGCCGAAGTCGCCGCGCTCCACCCGCCAGTAGTGGGGGATACCCGCCTCGGCGTAGAGCACCGGTTTTTGACGAGCCGGTCGTACCGGCGGCTGCTCGGGGATTCGATCTCGACGACGAGCGCCACGTCCGTCGCGTGCAGCCACAGGCCGTCGCGGGGGGCGTCGGGCTTGACCACGCTGACGTCCGGAATGAGATTACCGCCGGGGGCGCGCAGGCCGGCTTCCCGGCTCCGTACACGATAAACGGCCGGGGTCGGCGCGGGCTTCCACCCACGCCGGCCCCGGCCGACGCCCTCCTGCTCAGTCGCTGCGGGTGTCCCGCTCGCGGGCCTTCAGCGCGCGGACGACCCCGTCGCGGCCCTCGGCCACCAGGCGGCGCAGCGACGCCGGCCGGCCGTCGCGGGCCAGCCACTCGTCGGTAGCCGCGACGGTGTCCTCGTCGACCAGGTACGACGGGTAGGCGAGCTGCACGAACTCCTGCGCCGGCTCGCTGTCCCGCTGCGCCCAGATCTGGTCCACGGTGGCGAAGTAACGCTCCCGGTAGGGTGCGGTCAGCTCCACCTGCGCCGGGTGGGTGAGACCCTGCAACAGCGCCCGGTTGCGCCAGTTGGGCAGCGCGTCCGGGCCGGTGAGCTGCGCCCACACCGCGGCCTTGTTCGCCTCGGTCGGCACCAGCGCGTACGCGTACGCCGCCTCCCGCTCGCCGCTGGCGGTGCGGTCGCCCGCCAGCTCGGCGTCCACCTCGGCGGTCCCGGCCGCGCCGTTGGCGACGAGCGACTGGAGCACGGTCCAGCGCAGCTCGGTGTCGACGGTCAGCCCGTCCGGCACCCCGGTGCCGTCCAGCCAGCCGCGCAGCGTCGCCAGGTCCTCGCTGGAGCGGGCCGACGAGGCGTACGCCCGGGCCCAGGCGAGCTGGAAACCACTGCCCGGCTCCGCCGCGGCCAGCGCGGTGCGCGCGGTGCGGGACAGGTCCGCCCAGCCGGTCGGCGCCCACGCCGGGTCGGCATAGAAGGTGAGCGCCGTGGTCGCCTGCCGCAGCGTGGCGGTCACCAGGTTGATGTCGGTCTCGGCGGTCAGCCCGGCCAGCACCAGCGCCACGTAGTCGCGGGCCGCCAGCTCGGCGTCGCGGGTCATGTCCCAGGCGGCCGTCCAGCACAGCGCCCGGGCCAGCGACGAGTCGAAGCCGGAGATGTGCTGCACCACAGTCGACATGGACCGCTCGTCCAGCCGAAGCTTGGTGTAGGTGAGGTCCTCGTCGTTGAGCAGCAGCACGTCCGCGGCCGGCCTGCCGTGCAAGGCGGACAGCTCGGTCGACTCGCCGGTCACGTCCACCTCGACCAGCTCACGGCGGACCAGCCGCCCGTCGGTCAGGTCGTAGAGACCCACCCCGATCCGGTGCGTGCGCAGCGTCGGGTGCCCGGCCGGCGCCTCCTGCCGGACCACCACCCGCTCGTACGCGCCGTCGGCGCCGATGGTCACCTCCGGTCGCAGCGTGTTTACCTGCGCGGTCTCCAACCACTGGGCGGCGAACTTGCGCAGCTCCCGGCCGGAGGCAGCCTCCAGCTCGGAGAGCAGGTCGTCGAAGGTGGCGTTGCCCCAGGCGTGCTTGCCGAAGTAGGCCCGCAGCCCGGCCAGGAACGGCTCCTCGCCCACGTACGCGACGAGCTGCTTGAGCACGCTGGCGCCCTTGGCGTACGTGATGCCGTCGAAGTTGACCTCGACGGCCTCCAGGTCCGGCATCTCGCAGTAGACCGGGTGGGTGGAGGAGAGCTGGTCCTGCCGGTAGCCCCAGTTCTTCCGGATGGACAGGAACGTCGTCCAGGCGTCGGTGAAGCGGGTGGCGTGGGTGTTGCACCAGTGGCTGGCCCACTCGGCGAACGACTCGTTCAGCCACAGGTCGTTCCACCAGCGCATGGTGACCAGGTCACCGAACCACATGTGCGCCAGCTCGTGCAGGATCGTGTTGGCGCGCTGCTCGTACTCGAAGTCGGTGACCTGGGAGCGGAAGATGTAGTGCGACTCGGCGTGCGTGACGCAGCCGAAGTTCTCCATCGCGCCGGCGTTGAAGTCCGGCACCCAGAGCTGGTCGTACTTGGGCAGCGGGTAGCGCACGCCGAACTTCTCCTGGAAGAAGTCGAAACCCTGCGTGGTGATCAGGTGCAGGTCGTCGGCGTCGAGGTGGGGTGCCATGCTGGCCCGGCAGAAGTAGCCCATGTCGATGCCGTCGTGGGTGTGCCGCACCTCGTGGTAGGGCCCGGCGCAGAGCGCGGTGATGTAGGTGCTCATCCGCTCGGAGACGGTGAAGTGCAGCGTCTTCATGCCCTCCCCGGCGGCCTCCTCGCGGGCCACCGGCATGTTCGACACGACCTTCCAGTGGTCCGGGACGGTGGCGTGCCAGGTGTAGACGCTCTTCAGGTCGGGCTGGTCGAAGCAGGCGAAGACCTTCTGCGCGTCGGCAGTCTCGAACTGGCTGTAGAGGTAGGTCTCGCCGTCGACCGGGTCGACGGTGCGGTGCAGACCCTGGCCGCTGTTCGAATAGCCGAAGTCGGCGTCGACCACGAGCACGTTCTCGGCGGCCAGGCCGGGCAGTGTGAGGCCCTTCTCGGCGGACCAGTCGGACAGGTCGACCGGGTCGCCGTTGAGGGTGGCCGAGCGCACCGAGTCGGCGGCGGTCTCGATGAAGGTGCTCGCTCCCGGCTCGGCACAACGGAACCGGACCTCGGTCACCGAGCGGAACGTGCGACCGGTGGGCTGCACCGCGGTCGACAGGTCAAGGCTGATGTCGTACCCGGTCACCTCGAGCAGGCGGGCCCGCTCGGTCGCCTCGACCTGGGTCAGGTTGCGCACTCCCGGCACTGTTCGTCTCCATCCCACTCGTGTCGCCGCCCCGCGGCACCGGTGTCTGCCCGGCCCGCTCGTGACGGCCGGCGCAGCACCGAGTCTTCCATGCACCCACCGCTTCGGTGGGCGAGGTCACGCTCTCATTCCGGTACCGATCGATGGTGCCCGGGGTGAGGATCGGAAGGTGACGGCGCCGGAGCCCCGGCGCCGGGGAAGACGTGAAGGGACGACACCGTGACCGAACGTGTCACCGCGGACATGTGGTTCGACCCGCTGTGCCCGTGGGCGTGGATCACCTCCCGCTGGCTGCTGGAGGTCGAGCAGGTCCGGGACGTGGACATCCGGTTCCACGTGATGAGCCTGGCCGTGCTCAACGAGGGCCGGGACCTGCCGGCGGAGTACCAGGAGCTGATGCGCAAGGGCTGGGGCCCGGTGCGGGTGTGCATCGCCGTCGAGCAGGCGCACGGGGCCGAGGCGCTGGCGAAGCTCTACACCGCCATGGGCACCCGGATCCACCTGGGCAAGGCGGAACTGGACCGGGACATGCTGGTCGGCGCGCTCACCGAGGTCGGGCTGGACCCGGCGTTGGCCGACGCCGCCGAGTCCACCCAGTACGACGACGCGCTGCGGGCCAGCCACGAGGCCGGCATGCGGCCGGTCGGCACCGAGGTGGGCACGCCCGTGGTCCACGCACCCGGCCCGGACGGCACCGGGCAGGTCGCGTTCTTCGGCCCGGTGATCACCCCGGCGCCGAAGGGCGAGGCGGCCGGCCGGCTGTGGGACGGCGTGCTGCTGGTCAGCGCCACCCCCGGCTTCTACGAGCTGAAGCGCACCCGCACCCAGCCCCCCATCTTCGACTGAGGTGTAAGGAGGGGCCCCTTGTTAACGCCTCAGGTATAGCAGGGGGCCCCGCTTAACACCGCGTCGAGCGTCACCGGGCCGGTGTGGGGCTCGTTTCACCGGGTGTCCCAGCCGGCGGCCCGATCGCCGCCGCACCCCGGCAGCTCCTGGAGGCGTTCCGCATATGGGTAAGCACCGCCGCCTGTCCGACGACGCGCCGCAGCCGGCGACCGGGGACTCCGGTGCGACGTACTGGTCGGTGGCCGAGGGCGACTGGCCCGCCGGTCCGGCCGAGCTGGCCGACCTGCTGGCCCCGCCGATCGTGGTCGGGGTGGCCCGGGTGGTGGCCACCTCCCGGATCAGTCCGCCCGAGGCGGGCCGCCCCGGCCGCGTCCCGACCCGGTCCGGCGCCGCCGGCCACCCGACCGCCGCGGGGGCGACGACGGTACGCCTCAACGCCGGCTCCCGCCCGTCCGCGCCGCCCCGTCGCCCGGCCGGTCCCGGCCGCCACCGCGACCCCGTCGCCTGAGCGGGGGTGTTAACAAGGGGCCCCGCCTCTACCGGAGGCGTTAAGCGGGGGCCCCTCCTTTCACCTGGTGGAAGGAGGGGAGTCCGGCGGCGGGGGAGATGCGGGCGCGGGTAGCGTCAGCGGGCATGACGGTCGTGCATCCGATCGCCCGGGCCTGGATCACCACTGGCGGCACCGGCGCGCAGAACTACGACGAGTTCGCCGACGACGCGGAGATCACCGCCATCGTGGCGGCCAACCCGCACAGCGCCCTGGGCATCGAGATGCCCCACCGGGCGCCGGACAGCGTCGGGAAGTCGTTCCTCGACGCCCTCCCGGACGCGGTGGCACGCTTCGCCGAGGCCAAGGCGGACGGCAGCTACACCCCGGCCGAGCAGGTGGTGGTGCTCTACCGGATCAGCGCGCCGGGCGAGGAGAGCGCGTACGGGCTGTGGGCCATGGTCGACACCGATCAGATCTCCACCCGGGCCGACGAGCCCGGCCTGGTGATCCGCAACGAGGACGTGTTCATCGCCAAGGTGCGCGAGCGCGTCGCGTTGGCCGAGGCGCTCGGCCACCTGCTCTCGCCCGTACTCCTGCTGCAGACCGGTCGCGGCGACGAGCTGCACGCGGCGCTCGCGGCGGCGACCGAGTCGGCCGGCGCGCCCGCCGCGACCGACGTCGACCAGTCCGGCCGGACGCACGCGATCTGGCTGGTCGGTCCGGGCCCGGCGCAGGACGAGCTGACCGCGCTGGCCGGCGGCGGCGACCTGGTGGTCGCGGACGGCAACCACCGCAGCCTGGCCGCGCAGACCGGCGGCTTCCCGCGCTTCCTCTCGGTGATCACCACACCCGCGTCGGTCGCCATCCAGCCCTACAACCGGCTGGTCGGCGAGTTGACCACCACGCCGGACGAGCTGCTCGACCGGCTCCGGGCCGCCGGCGCCGAGGTCACCGAGGCCGCCGGCCCGGTCGGCGTCCCGGCCACCGGCGGCACCGTGCACCTGCACCTCGCCGGCCGGGGGTACGCGGTGACGCTGCCGCACGTCGGCGCCGGCCGGTTGGAGAACCTGGACCACGCGCTGGTCGAGCGGCTGCTGTTGCGCGACGCGCTGGGCCTCGACCCGGGCGACAAGCGGATCACGTACGTGGGCGGCGACTACCCGGCGAGCTGGCTGACCGGTGAGGTGGACGCCGGTCGGGCCGAGCTGGCGGTGCTGGTGGCGCCGGTGACCGTCGACGACTTCGTCGCGGTCAACCTGGCCCGGGAGAAGATGCCCCGCAAGAGCACCTGGTTCACGCCGAAGGCGCGGGCCGGCCTGGTGGTGGCGGAGCTGCCCCGCTGACCGGCGTGTGACGAACCGCCTCCGGGCCGCCGCCCGGGCGACGATTCGCCGGGCGCGCCTGTCAGACTGCGCGGTATGCGCGTCTACCTGGGATCCGACCACGCCGGTTTCGAGCTGAAGGTGCACCTGGCCAATCACCTGGCCAAGCAGGGCTTCGAGGTGGTGGACGTGGGGCCGCACGCCTTCGACCCGGACGACGACTACCCGGCGTTCTGCCTGCACACCGGTGACCGGGTGGTGGGCGACCCGGGCAGCCTCGGCGTGGTGATCGGCGGCTCGGGCAACGGCGAGCAGATCGCCGCCAACAAGGTGTCCGGCGTCCGGGCGGCGCTCGCCTGGAACGTCGACACCGCCCAGCTCTCCCGGGAGCACAACGACGCCAACGTCGTCGCGATCGGCGCGCGGCAGCACACGCTCGACGAGGCGACCGCCCTGGTCGAGGCGTTCCTGACCACCGCCTTCTCCGGCAATCCCCGGCACAGTCGGCGGATCGCCCAGGTGGCCGACTACGAGCAGAGCCGCCGGCTGCCGGACCTGCCCGCCTGACGGTCCGTCGCACCGGGCGCGGGCTGGCCGGATGGCCCGGTTCGGTCGGGTGGCGTCGGGTCGGGTGCCCGGAGTGGGCCGTTCAGCGTCCGCCGCGGGGCAGTTCCTCGCGGGGCACCCAGTTGCGGCGGACCAGCACCACCCGCGCCTCGGCCTCGGCCAGGTCGTCGTCGGTGGGGCGGGCGGCGTCCCGCGCCCGCATCGCAGCGGTCACGCTCACCTGCGACGACCCGGAGCCGACGAGGCCACGCAGCCCGCGTTCGCCCTCGTCTGCGGCGGGGGCGCCGCGCCGGCCCCGGGGCTCCGACTCCGACTCGCCACGTCGGGAGCCACGCGACGGCCGCGAACCGTCGTCCGGGGAATCGGCCCGTCGGGGAACGTGCGGGGGGCGGGGCGCGACGTCGTCGTGCACTCCGGCCGTGCTCGCGCTCGTCTCCCCGGCCACGTTCGCCGTGCCGGCCGTGTCCGTCTCCCCGGCCGCGTTCGCCGTGCCGGCCGTGTCCGTCTCCCCGGCCACGTTCGCCGTGCCGGCCGTGTCCGTCTCCCCGGCCACGCCTGCCGTGCCGGCCGTGCTCGTGGCCGCCTCGCCCTGATGCCGCAGTCGCCGTCGCCGTCGCTCCGCCTCACCCACCCTCCGACCGTACCGTCCGGACCGGCCGCGATCGACCACTCCGCGATCATGCGCTCGGGGCGCCTGCGATGTCGGATTCACCCGGGTGGCAACGGTGCCACCGCGGAAAGATCGACGGGAGCGCGACGGGATGGGGCGCGGATCAGAAGACGTCCATGGGGGTTGGGGAGCGGTGCCAGGTGAAGGCGGGGGTGAGCGCCGGCAGGGTGCCGGGGATCAGCTCGCGCACGCGGCCGGTGGCGGCCAGCGCGGCCGGGGTCACGCCGCCCAGGTAGAGCTCGCCGAGCGCGCGGACGTCACAGGCCAGCCCGGCCGGCGCGGTGGTGGCCGTGCACTCCGCGCCGGCCGCCCCGCCGACCAGCCGCCACCGGCCGGTGTTCTCCGGCAGCAGCGGGTCGGTGACCTCGACCACCACGTCGACGTCGGCGGCATAGCGGCGGGCGGCGAGCGCGACCGGCACGTCCACCACCCGCACCCAGAGCCCGTCGGCGAGCTTCGCGGCGAGCTGGCGGGGCTCGTCCACGAGGCGCAGCAGCGGCTCGTCCACGGCAGCGATCGGGAAGGACAGCCGCCGGGTCAGGTCGACCGAGAGCAGCAGCCGCCAGAGCGCCAGGTACGCCTCCGGCGTGTCCGCCACCACCTCGCCGACCTGCACCTCGCTGCCGGGGACGTCGCCGTGCCACTCGTCCCTGGTCCGGTAGAGCGCGTATCCGTCGAGCCCGTCCGGCCCGTGGTGCAGCAGCACCCGCCGCTCGGTGGCGCCGCCCCGGCGGCTCTTCACGTCCGCCAGCACGTACGCCCACCAGCGCTCGTCGCGGCGGGACCAGCCGGGGCGGTCGGCGCGCACCCGCTCGTACAGCCGGGCCAGCTCGCCGGCGTGCGGGGCCGGCCGGTCCAGGCGCAGCGTGCCCTCGGCGGGGGTGGGCTCGGGCAGCCGCAGCCCGGTGGTGTCGGCGGCGATCACCAGCCGCTGGGCTGCGGAGCCGTAGCCGAACCTGGGGTAGATCCGGCCCTCGCTGGCCCAGAGCACCGCGATCGGCTCCCGGCGGGTGTCGAGGATCTGGCGAAGCTGCCGGCGCATCAGCGCGGTGAGCAGGCCGCGGCGGCGATGGGTGGGTGCGACCGCCACCATGGAGACGTGCGCGGCCGGCACGTCCGCCCCGGGTACGGCCAGGTCGCGGCTGAATGCGGCGGCGTGCGCCACGGCCGTGCCGGCGTCGCGGACCAGCAGCGCGCGTTCCGGCTCGAAGAGGGGCCGTTCGAGCTGCTGCACCTCGGGGTCGAGATCGTTGTGGAAGGCCAACGCCAGCAGCGCGGCGATCTCGTCGAAGTCTTCGGCCCGGGGCACCACCACGTCGGTCATCGCCCGTGTGTACCCGATCACCGTGGGGGTCGGCACCCTATTTGCCGGGTGGCTACCCTCGGAACCGGAGGCCGACGTGGGCCGAGGGGGAGGACGGAAGATGGCGGACCAGACACAGCCGTGGGCGGAGCGCACCGTGGAGGTGCCGCCCCAGCCGGTGCCCGAGCAGCGGGATCCGTTCCGGCGCGGAGTGGCGGCGGTCGGCCGGCCCCGCACGCCCCGCACCGAGCCGTTCCCCACCGTGGAGCACGGCGACTGGGCCGCCGAGCCGGCGCCCCGCCGGCCGATGAGCTGGCACCTGGCCCAGGCGCGCCGGGGCGGGGAGTGGAGCGCGGCCGGCGCCCTGTTCGCCTTTGTCTGCTGGGGCATCTGGGCGATCTCCGGCCGGGGGAATCTGGTCGCCCCGCTGCTCACGTTCGTGCTCAGCCTGCTCACCGCCGTCGGCCTGTTCGCGTTGGCCCGGCTGCTCGGCCGGCTGATCCTGGAGCGGCAGCTCGGCCGGGTGCGGCGCAGCGCCCGCGGCGCGCACATGATCACCGCGCTCTTCCTGGCCGGGGTGGGGGTCGCCTACCTTCAGCAGACCGAGTGGGTGGTCTCGGCCTGGAACTGGGTGACCGGCAACTGAGCCCGCCGGTGCGGGCGGGTCGCCGCCCACCCGCGCCGGTTCGTCCCGGGCCGCGGGGCGGTCAGAACGTGGTCGTGACGCCGACCGCCTCGCAGGCGGCGTTGAGGTCCGCGCCGGCCTTCTCCATGGCGGGGCTGTCGGCGGCGGCGCTCGGGTCGGCGGCCTTCGCCGCCTTGATGTTCTCCGCGCCGAACTTCTTCAGGGCGGTGCCCGCGGCGCTGTCGCCCCCGGTCGAGGCCAGCGCGGTGGCGGTTCGGCCCATCTCGGTCAGGATCTTGGTGACCTCGGCGTCCGGGTCGCCGCCGTTCTGCACGGCGGAGACGAGTCGTGCCCGCATCTCGTCGCCCGACTTCTTGACGGACTGGCAGAGCTGCTTGTCGCCGGCCGTGCCCGGCGCGGCCGGCGCGGACGCGGCCGGTGAGGACACCGCCGGGGCGGGGGTCGTGGCGGCGGACGTCGTCGCGGCGGGCGCCGAGGCGGACGTGGCCGCCGCGCCCGCCTCGGTGTCGGGGTCCTCGCCGCCGCAGGCGGTGAGCGTCGCCAGGGCGCAGGCCAGCACGATCGGAGCGATACGAATCGTTTTCACGGGAGCGCACGCTAGCCGACGCCGGCGACCCGGCCAACCGCTGTCGACCGGCGGCGGGCCGGGCGTCGGCGGCGGGCGGTCGGCGTGGTGCCGCCCGCCCGCACGCCCGGTCGCGGTACGCCGCGACGCCGGTCGTCACTCCTCCAGGACGGCGCTCGCATTACCCGGCCCCGCGCGGTTCATCCGTCGCCCGTCGGGATGAGCGGTCAGGGCCTGGCCGATGCGGCGGCGTGGTCACGGGCCACCCGCACCAGCTCGATCAGGCCGCCGGCATACTCCTGGGACTCGCCGTGCGCCTCGTCGAAGGGCGGCTGGAAGCCGACGCCCTCCCACTGCCCGGTGGCCTCGTTCCACCTGTCGTTGCCCACCTCGAAGTCCCAGGCGAAGATGCCCAGCTCGTAGTAGAGCTGGTCGGCCGAGTTGCCGGCCGCCGAGTAGAGCACGTCGGCGACCGGGCCGGTCTGCGACGGCCAGGTGACGGTGCCGCGTTCGGCCGCGATGGCGCCAACGATCCGGCGGGCGCTGGCGAGGAACAGCGTCGACTCGTCGATCGACGGGCGCGGCAGGGTGACCCGCCCGTCGGCCCGGTACGCCCCGGGCGGCCACATGAAATAGCCGCCGTAGGAGTGCACGTTCATCGCGAACCTGATGTTGGGGTGCGCCTTGGCCAGGTCGATGACGTTGCGGCTCTCCGGCTCGGACAGCTCCGCCGTGCCGGCGTAGTTGCCGGAGAGGCAGTTGGCGCTGGCGCCGACGTAGCCGTCGAACAACGACCCGACGGTGTAGTTGCGGTTGACGTCCACTCCCCAGCTGGTGCGGTACCTCGGGTCGCGGGCGGTGCCGGCGCAGTGGTTGACCAGGTTCTTGCGCTGGAAGTTGTAGTCGTGGAACGAGTAGTTCGCGCCGTCCGGGTTCACCGTCGGGATCACGAACACGTCCACCTGCTCCAGCAGGTCGCGGGTCGCCGCGTCGGTGCGCGCGTTGGCCAGCAGCCGCTCCGCGAACTCCAGCGTGACCAGCGGCGTCGCCCACTCCCGGGCGTGCTCCTGCGAGTACGCGAGCACCCCGATCCGGGAGCCGTCGCGGTGCTTGCCGATGCGCAGCGCCTGCACGGTCCACGGGCGGGCCGGCACCTCGGTGCCCTGCAACCCGTCGTCGAGGCGTACCGGTCCGGCGACCGCCATGGGCAGTCCGGTCGAGCCGTCCTCGACGGTGGCCCGCAGGCGCGCGCCCTGCCGGGCGTTGATCGCGGCGGCGACGTCGTCGGTGGTGCTGCTGATCTTGCCGGCGGTGTCGGTGGCCAGCGACACGGTGAGCACCCGGTCGCGGTAGCGGACGGTCAGCGGGCGGTTCGGCCGGCCCGGGTCGACGGTGCGCGCCTGCACGCCGTTCATGCCCTGGTCGCCGAAGCGGACCGACTCCACGACCACGGCGGCGGCGGCCGGGTCACCGAGGTACGCGGCGGCGGTGCGCCGGTAGCCCTGGGTGCGGTTCGGCAGGTCGATGACGTCGACCAGGTCGCGGTACTGGCGGCCGAGTCGGGCGATGCGGGCCTTGATGTCGACGGGCGTCAGGTAGGCGTCGATGAAGTCCTTCTGGTAGCCGGCCGGCTGCGCCGGCGGGGTGGCGTCCGGCCAGCGCGTGAGGGTGACCGGCCGGCTCGCCCCGCCGAGGCTGGAGGTGGCGGTGAGCTGCACCGGCCGGCCGGGCACCGGCTGCGGCAGCGCGTAGTGGTACTGGTATTCGCCCGAGTCCTCGAACCGGTAGAGCGGAAGGAGCCGGTGGCGCCGTCGGCGGTGCGCCAGCTCACCGTGATCTCCACGTCCGGGTCGTCGGTCGCGGTGGTGGCCACCTGGGCCTGGAGGAACGTCTGCCCACCGGTGACCCACCAGTAGGACTGGAGGAACTGGAGCGTGTCGGCTCCGTCGGCGGCGCGCAATCCGCTGCGGCTGCGGGCCTGGGCGGCGCGGCGGCTCTCGGCGAGGCGCCGGGCGCCGTCGTCGGCGCGTTGCACGATCTGCACCGCGTCCGCGCCCTGCCGGGTGAGATCGGCGAGCTGCCGGCCGGTGAGGACGAGGTCGGCGACCGGGTGGCCGTCGCGGGACCGGGGCCGGTTGGCCAGGTCCGCGCCGCCGGCGACCAGGCGGGCGAGCTGCGCCTCGTCGGCCAGTCGCACCCGGACCAGAGCGGTCTCGGCGGGCGCCAGGGTGATCGGGTCAGCGGCCGGCGCGGCCGTGCCGGGGGTGGGCTGGAGGAGGCCGGCGGTGATCAGGATGCTGGTGGTGGCGAGCGCGGTCCACCGTCGTCGGACGAACACGTGATCTCCTGACGGACGTCGATGTCTCGAACGTCCAGACCAACCGAGACATCGATGACTGTCAAGCCCGCTTTCGGTCTCGCGCTCAGCCGGCGAAGCGGTACAGCCGGAACTCCTTCTCCGCGCCGCACACCAGCATCTCGGTGTTCCAGGAGCAGGATTCGCTGCGGATCTGCTTCACCTGCCCCATCTCGACCGGCTTCCCGTCCACCGCGAAACCGGCCAGGACGCGGTCGTCCTCGTAGCCGCTCGGCTCCTTGTCGAACAGCAGCAGGTTGCCCGCGTCCAACCGGACCGCCACCCCGTCGCGCCCGCGCAGCACCGGTTCGCCGTCCGGCGCGAACACCGTCACCGAGTCCCGGGGCAGGGTCCGCTGGGCCAGCAGATGCTCGCCGAGCGGGACCAGCCGGGTCGCCTGCGGGGCCGCCCAGCGCCGACTGCCCTCACCCTCGGTCGCGACCACCACCTGCGTGCCGTCGGCGCCCGCGCCGGGCACCTCCAGCAGGCAGGCGCGGTGCTTCCCGCAGGTGACCAGCGCCTTCACCCGGCTGTCCCGGGCGGTGGCCTCGTAGCGCACGTCGGGGGTGCCGAGACTGCCCAGGTCGTAGGAGACCAGCCGCAGGCCCCGGTCGCTCTCCGCCACGTACAGCCGGTCGTCGCGGGCGGCCACCGGGTCGTCGAGGTCGGCCACGTTGCCCCGGCTGCGCAGCACCCTTCCGGTCGTGACGTCCAGCACCCGCACCGAGCGGTCCGCGCCCACCTGCACCAGCCGGTCGGCCTCGCCCGACCACGGCGCGCGCGGCGTGCCGTCCGGGTGGGCCGCGCCGTCCAGCGCCTCAGCGGTGGCGACCGGCACCACCACCGTGCGGGCGTCGCCGTACTCGGTGCGCGGGTTGGTCCGCGTCCACCGCTCCCGGCCGTCGTCCAGCCGCAACCCGACCAGCCGGTCGCCGGCGCGGTCCAGCCGGACCAGCGTGTCGGCACCGAGGAAGATCTCGTCGTCACCGGCGATGCTGGTGTCCCACCGCTGCTCGCCGGTGTCGCCGTCGAGCACCACGAGCGGCCGGGGTGTGCTCGAGCCGGAGGCGTCGGCGAGCACCGCGACGCCGTCGGGCAGCGCCCGGATGCCGGCCCACCGCTCGGCGCTCACCCCGGTCCGCGCCGCCCAGATCTGCCGGCCGGTGGCGGCCTGCACCGCCCGCACCGCGAGCCGGTCGTCCGGCAGCGACCAGGCCAGGTAGGCGCGGTCGCCGACCGTCGCGGTGAACATCGCGCCGGGCCGTTCGTCGCCCACGGCCACTGTTTCGACCAGCACCGGGGTCTGGAAGTCGAGCGCCGGGTGCCGGTCCCGGAACACCCACAGCAGCGTCGCCGCCGCCACCGCGACGACGACCAGGCCGGCACCGGCCGCGAGCCAGCGGCCCCGCCGGGCACCGCCGCGCGTCGCACCGTCCGCCGGGGCGGAGGACCACGGTCCGGGTACGCCGGCCGCCCCGTGCCCCGACCCGCCGGGCGGCGACGTCGGGCCGCGGCCGGGCGGGGGGTACGCCGTCGCGCCGGGCGGCGGCGACGTCGGGGCGTACCCGGACGGGGGGTAGGCGGTCGCGCCGGGTGGTCCCGAGGTCGGGACGTAGCCGGACGGGGGGTAGGCGGTCGCGCCGGGTGGTCCCGACGTGGGGGCGTACCCGGGCGGGGTGGGGCCGGCCGGGTCGGCGACGAGCGTGCCGTGCGGGCCGGCGGCTGCCGCGGTCGTGGCGTCGGCGGCCGGCGTGCCGTGCGGGCCGACCGGCGCGGTGGTCGCCGACTCGACGACAGTGCCGTGCGGTCCGGCCGCCGCCGTCCGCTCGGTGGCCGCCGGCACGGTGCTACCCGGCCCCACCGCGCCGTTCGCGGCCGGATCGGGTGCCGGCGGCCCCACCGGCACCGGCTGGGCGGGCGCGGGGGGACGGGCGGCCCGGCGGGGCGGCGGCAGGTCGGTCAGCGCGCCCTCGGCGACCGGCAGTTCCGGCTGCTCCAGCACGGTCGGCGCGATGCCCAGCTCGGCGTGCAGCAGCCGGGCCACCAGCGGCACCCGGGTCGAGCCGCCGACCAGGAACAGCCCGGAGAGCTGCTCCGGGCGCAGCCCGGTTGCGGCGGTCACGTGCCGGGTCTCGGCGACCGCGCGGGCGAGCAGCGGCGCGGCGAGGCGCTCGAAGTCCGCCCGGGTCAACGGGACGGCCGCCTCGACCCCGGGCACGGCCACCGGCGCGACGATGGCCCGGGAGAGCATCTCCTTGGCGCCGCGCACGTTTTCCCAGAGCTGCTGCCGGTCGCGCCGATCGGCCGTGGTCGCCGGCGCGGTCAACCGGGCCCACGCCGCGGGATGGACCGGCCGCACCAGCTCGCCGAGCCGCCCGAGCAGGGCCGCGTCCAGGTCGAGCCCGCCGAGGTCGGCGAGCCCACCGGTGGCGACGAGCTGGAACCCGGAGTCGCCCCACGGGTCGGCGCCCTCGTTGCGCAGCACCGCCACGTCGAGCGTGCCGCCGCCGAAGTCGAACACCGCCACCGTGCCGCCCACCGGCACCGGCCGGCGCAGCACCTGCGTGTAGTAGCGGGCCGCGGCCACCGGCTCGCGCAGCAGGCGGGTGCCGGGCGCGATCGGTCCGGCCAGCGTGTGCTCGGCCGCCGCCGGCCAGCCGGCGAGTTCCACCGCGTCGTGCAGCACCTGCCGTCGGGGCGGAGCCCAGGCGGCCGGGTGCGTCACCACCGCCGGGGGCAGGTGGCCGGCCGCGGCCACCGCCGCGTCCGCGACCGCCCGCAGCGTGGCGGCCAGCAGCTCCGCCGGCCGGTACGCCCGCCCGCGCAGCTCGACGGTCTCCTCGTCGATCCGCCGCTTCGGGTTCGGCTCGTAGCCGGCCGGGTCGGCCTGGGCCAGGCGCTGGGCGTCCCGCCCGACGTGCAGGTGACCGTCGGCGTCGGCGTAGACCCCGGACGGCAGGATCGGGTGCCCGTCGACGAGCACCGGCCGGGTGGTCCCGTCCGGGCGGCGCAGCACCGCCACCGTGTTCGAGGTGCCGAGGTCCACGCCGAGGGCGAAACCGTCCTGCTGGCCTGCCATCCGCGGCTACCTCCACCACCCGACGAGGATGTCCGGCCCGCATCGTACGCAGCCCGCGCCGCCCACCCGGTGCGGGGAACGGACTGGCCGGTACGGCCTCCGACCGCATACCGTCGCCGGCATGAGGGTGATCTCCGTCAACGTGGGCCGACCGCAGCCGAACCCCTGGAAGGGGATCGGGGCCACCGGCATCGACAAGCGGCCGGTCGACGGCCCCGTCTCGGTCACCGCGCCCGGACCCAAGGGCGCCGGCGACGTCGGGCTGGCCGGCGACCGCGTCTACGACGTCGCCCACCACGGCGGCACCGACCAGGCCGTCTACGCGTACGCGCGGGAGGATCTCGACCACTGGGAGGCCGAACTGGGCCGTCCGCTCGGCGACGGCAGCTTCGGCGAGAACCTGACCACCGGCGGCCTCGACGTCAACGGCGCGCTCATCGGTGAGCGGTGGCGGATCGGTGCGGAGCTGGTGCTGGAGGTCTCCTGCCCGCGCATCCCCTGCGGCACGTTCCAGGGGTGGCTGGGGGAGCGGGGATGGATCAAGCGGTTCACCCGGGCGGCGCGGCCCGGGACGTACCTGCGGGTGATCACGCCCGGTAGCGTCGCCGCCGGGGACCCGGTGCAGGTCGCGCACCGGCCCGACCACGACGTGACGGTGGCGACGGTGTTCCGGGCGACGACGCTGGAGCCGGAACTGCTGCCCCGGCTGCTGGTGGCCGACGCGCTGCCCGCCGAGGACATGGCGCAGATCCGTCGCCGCCTGCCGTGAACCTTGAGATCGGACGGAGGGTGCTGAGCCCGCTTCTCGACGAGGCGTACGGGCGGGTGTGTCACACCGGCCCCCGAGCCGATGGCGACGCCGTTGACCTGGGCCGGAAGGCGTGGAGCGGGCGACGGGAATCGAACCCGCGTAGTCAGTTTGGAAGACTGAAGCTCTACCATTGAGCTACGCCCGCGAGCACCCCACCGGGTGGGATGCGCCCGCCCAGCTTAGCGAATCCCGGAACCGGACGCGCGGCGCGTACCGAGCGCCCCGCAGGAGATCCACACCACCTCGCCGAGGTGGCGTCTTCCCGCCGGCCCAACCCCGCCACCTCGCCGAGGTGGCGACGCGGCACGGGGGTTGGGCGCGGCGCGGACGGCCGGGCGCGCCCCGGTCACCCGCGCGGGTGCCCGGACGGCATACACTCTTCGTCGCCACGGGGTGTGGCGCAGCTTGGTAGCGCACTCGCTTTGGGAGCGAGGGGCCGTGGGTTCAAATCCCGCCACCCCGACTGTCGTACGCGACCGGATCGTCCCGGGAACCGCCGGTTTCTCCGCGCGGTGCCCGGGCCCTGCCGACGCGGCAGGCCGACTCGCCTACACTCGATGCGCGCAATCACGCCCCAGAATCGACACCCAGATCCGTCAAGGAGTACGCCTGTGAAGAGCACCGTCGAGACTCTGAGCCCGACGCGCGTGCGGCTCGCCATCGAGGTGCCGTTCGTCGAGCTCGAGCCGAGCCTCAAGAAGGCGTACCGGGAGATCGGCCAGCAGGTCCAGGTTCCCGGCTTCCGCCGGGGCAAGGTTCCCAGCGCGGTGATCGACCAGCGGGTGGGCCGGGGAGCCGTCCTCAACGAGGCGATCCAGGAGGCCATCCCGCAGAACATCCTCGCGGCGGTGCGCGAGCACGACCTGAAGACGCTCGGTCGCCCCGAGGTCGACATCACCGAGTTCAACGACGGTGACTCGCTCAACTTCACCGCCGAGGTCGACGTCCGGCCGGAGATCACCCTGCCGGACCCGGCGACCATCGAGGTGACCGTCGACGAGATCGAGATCGCCGATAGCGAGATCGACGAGCAGATCGGCGGCCTCCGCGAGCGCTTCGCCACGCTGAAGACCGTCGAGCGGGCCGCCCAGGAGGGCGACTTCGTCCAGATCGACCTGAACGCCACTGTCGACGGCGAGGAGGTCCCCGGCGGTTCGGCGAGCAACATCTCGCACGAGGTCGGCAGCAAGCAGCTCCTGCCGGGTCTGGACGAGGCGCTCGTCGGCCTGGCCGCCGGCGACAGCACCACCTTCACCACCCAACTCGTGGGCGGCGACTACGCCGGCCGCGACGCCGACGTGGCGGTGACCGTCCGCACGGTCAAGGAGAAGGAGCTCCCCGAGCTCGACGACGACTTCGCGCAGATGGCCAGCGAGTTCGACACCATCGAGGAGCTGCGCGGCGACCTGCGTGAGCGGGTCACCCGGGGCAAGCAGGTCGAGCAGATCTACGCCGCCCGCGACAAGGCGCTGGAGCAGATGGTGGCCGCCGCCGAGGTGCCGGCGCCGGAGGGTGTCGTCAAGGAGGAGGTCGAGAGCCGCAAGGCCGCGATGGTCGACCAGCTCGAGCGCATCGGCGCCTCCATGGAGGAATACCTCGCCGCGGAGGAGAAGACCGAGGAGCAGATCGACGCCGAGCTGACCGAGGCGGCGACCGACGGCGTCAAGATCCAGCTCCTGCTGGACACGCTTGCCGACGCCGAGGACGTGCAGGTCTCCGACGACGAGTTCGGGCACGAGATCGTGCACCGGGCGCAGCGCGCCGGCATGGCCCCGCAGCAGTACTACGACCAGCTCGCCCGCTCCGGCGCCGCCGCCGCCGTCTTCGGCGACGTCCGCCGGGGCAAGGCGCTCGCCGCGGTGATGGAGAAGATCAAGATCAAGGACTCGGCGGGCAACGAGGTCTCCCTCGACGCGCTGCGGGCCCAGAACGAGGCCGAGCACGACCACCAGCACTGATCGTCAGGCGACGGCCGCCGTCCCGCGCTGCGCGCCGGGGCGGCGGCCGAAACCCTTTCCGGGGTACGCCGAGCGGGTGACTGCGCTGAGAGCGAACAGTGCCCCGACCGGGAGTGCGCCCGGAGGCGAAGCGGTTAGTGTCGGACAGGACGGTACGGAGAGCGAAGGGCTGCCATGACCGACATGCACATCCCCAAGAAGTCGCTCCGGGCGATCGAGGCCCGCGGTGGCGACTCCATTGGCAACCTCGACGACTCGGTCTACAACCGGTTGCTCAAGGAACGGATCATCTTCCTGGGCAGCGAGGTGAACGACCAGGTGGCCAACCGCATCTGCGCGCAGCTGCTGCTGCTCGCCGCGGAGGACCCGGACCGCGACATCTTCCTCTGGATCAACTCGCCGGGTGGCTCGGTCTACTCCGGCATGGCGATCTACGACACCATGCAGTACATCGACAACGACGTGTCCACCGTCGCCATGGGCATGGCCGCATCCATGGGCCAGCTGCTGCTCTGCGCGGGCACCAAGGGCAAGCGTTACGCCCTGCCGCACGCGCGGATCATGATGCACCAGCCCTCGGGTGGCCTCGGCGGCACCGCGTCGGACATCGCGATCCAGGCCGAGCAGATGCTCTACACCAAGCGGATGTTCCAGGAGCGGGTGGCGCACCACACCGGCCAGTCCCAGGCCCAGATCGAGGCGGACTCGGACCGCGACCGCTGGTTCACCGCCCAGGAGGCCATGGACTACGGCTTCATCGACAAGGTGATCATCGGGGCCGCGCAGGTTCCGGATGGCGCCGGGACCCTGAGCTGACCGAGGAGCTGACGATGACCGACCTGAGCCTGCCGCCCCAGTTCGCGGCCGTGCACAACCGCTACGTCCTGCCGTCGTTCGTCGAGCGCACGTCGTACGGGATGAAGGAGTCGAATCCCTACAACAAGCTCTTCGAGGACCGGATCATCTTCCTCGGGGTCCAGGTGGACGACGCGTCCGCCAACGACGTGATGGCCCAGTTGCTGACGCTCGAGGGCACCGACCCGGACCGCGACATCATCATGTACATCAACTCGCCCGGCGGTTCCTTCACCGCCATGACGGCGATCTACGACACCATGCAGTACGTCCGGCCGGACATCCAGACCGTCTGCCTGGGTCAGGCGGCCAGCGCGGCGGCGGTGCTGCTCTCGGCCGGCACCCCGGGCAAGCGGATGGCGCTGCCCAACTCCCGGATCATCATCCACCAGCCGGCCACCGAGGGCGGCTACGGCCAGGGCTCGGACATCGAGATCCAGGCGCGGGAGATCCTGCGGATGCGCACGCAGTTGGAGGACATGCTGTCGCGCCACTGCAACCGCCCGATCGAGCAGGTCCGTAAGGACATCGACCGCGACAAGATCATGACGGCCGAGGAGTCCAAGGACTACGGGCTGGTCGATACCATCCTGACCAGCCGCAAGAAGGGTCTGCTGGCGTCGCACGCCGCGGGCTGAGCACGTGCGGGGGTCAGAGGTCGGCCCGGGGTGCTCCCGGCCGACCTCTGACACACCCGTTTTGGGGGTCGGAGAAAACCCGGCCACCGGGTAACGTCGGGTCTGTACCGCTCCGGGTCGGATCGGGTGGGCCGACAGCACAGTGGGACGACAGGGACGGACGGGCGCCGCGGCGCCCGCAGGTCAGGGCCGGCGCTCCGGCCGATGAGTGCAGGGAGAACGTAGGTGGCACGGATCGGTGACGGCGGCGACCTACTGAAGTGCTCCTTCTGTGGCAAGTCACAGAAGCAGGTCAAGAAACTCATCGCGGGCCCCGGTGTCTACATCTGCGACGAGTGCATCGATCTCTGCAACGAGATCATCGAGGAGGAGCTGGCCGAGTCCGGCGAGGTGAAGTGGGAAGAGCTTCCCAAGCCGATGGAGATCTGCCAGTTCCTCGACAACTACGTCGTCGGTCAGGAGCAGGCCAAGAAGGCGCTCGCCGTCGCGGTCTACAACCACTACAAGCGGATCCAGGCCGAGGCCGCCGGCGCCCCCGGGTCGGGGAGCGACGGTGTCGAGCTGGCCAAGTCAAACATCCTGCTGTTGGGTCCGACCGGCTGCGGCAAGACCCACCTGGCGCAGACCCTGGCCCGGATGCTCAACGTCCCGTTCGCGATCGCCGACGCCACCGCGCTCACCGAGGCGGGCTACGTCGGAGAGGACGTGGAGAACATCCTCCTCAAGCTGATCCAGGCCGCCGACTACGACATCAAGCGCGCCGAGACCGGCATCATCTACATCGACGAGGTCGACAAGATCGCCCGCAAGTCGGAGAACCCGTCGATCACCCGCGACGTCTCCGGCGAGGGCGTGCAGCAGGCGCTGCTCAAGATGTTGGAGGGCACGGTCGCCAACGTGCCGCCGCAGGGCGGCCGGAAGCACCCGCACCAGGAGTTCATCCAGATCGACACCACGAACGTGCTGTTCATCTGTGGTGGCGCGTTCGCCGGCCTCGACCAGATCATCGAGGCCCGCACCGGCTCCGGCGGCACCGGCTTCGGCGCCCGGCTCCGGTCGGTGTCGGAGCGGTCGACCGACGACATCTTCAGCCAGGTCATGCCGGAAGACATGTTGAAGTTCGGGCTGATCCCCGAGTTCATCGGCCGGCTCCCGGTGATCACCAACGTGCGCAGCCTCGACCGGAGCGCCCTGGTGCAGATCCTCACCGAGCCGCGCAACGCGCTGGTCCGGCAATACCAGCGCCTGTTCGAGCTCGACGGCGTCGAGCTGGAGTTCGAGCAGCCGGCGCTGGAGGCCATCGCCGACCAGGCCATGCTCCGCGGCACCGGTGCCCGTGGCCTGCGAGCCATCATGGAGGAGGTGCTCCTCTCCGTGATGTACGAGGTGCCGAGCAACCCCGACGCCGCCCGGGTGCTGATCACCCGCGAGGCCGTCCTGGAGAACGTCAACCCGACCATCGTGCCCCGCGAGTTCACCGGCCGACGCCGCCGGGACCGCGAGGAGAAGTCGGCCTGAGCCGTCGTCGTGACCGCGCCCGGGTCAGCTCGGGCGCGGTTCGCGTGACCGGGTCCGCCGGTCCCACTCGCCCGACGGGGTGACCACCACCATCATCAGGCGGACGGGCGCGTCGCCGGCGGCCCGGTAGCCGTGTTCCCGGTCGGCGTGGAACTCCACCGTCTCGCCGGTCCCCACCTCGTGCTCGACGCCGTCGACGGTGACCGTGGCGGCGCCGTCCAGCACGTGCAGGATCTCCCGGGTGCCGTGTGCGTGGTCGGGGGAGCGCAGCGTCTCGCCGGGGTGCATCCGCCAGTCCCAGAGTTCGACCAGGTCGGGCTCGCCGAAACCGCTGAGCAGACGCGCGGCGCCGCCGTGCGGGCCGCGCCACAGCACCGGCGTCTGCTCCGCCGGGGTCACCCGTACGGTGCTCTCTGCGGCCGGTTCGAGCAGCCGGGCGATGCTGACGCCGAACGCGTCGGCGACCCGGCAGAGCGTGCCGATGCTCGGGTTGGTTCGGCCGCCCTCGATCTGCACCAGCATGCCCTTGCTGACGCCGGACCGGCCGGCCAGTTCGTCGAAGGACCAGCCTCGGGCGGCCCGCAACTCGCGTACCTGCCGGGCGACCGCGGCGGTCACCGCGCCCACCCGCCCACCGGCGTCGGTCATCATACTGTCCTTCACGGTCACTATTATGGTACGACTGTCGGATGCTCCCCATTGTGCTCGCCGCGGTGTCCGCGATCGCGTTCGGCACGGCCGACTTCTCCGGCGGCAAGGCGTCGCGCCACGCGGACCCGATCGCCGTGACAGTGGTGTCCCAACTTCTCAGCCTGCCGCTGCTGGTCGTGCTGGTGCTCGTCGTGCCCGGCACACCCCGCGCCGTCGACCTGGCCTGGGGCCTGCTTGCCGGCGTGGCCGGCGCGGCCGGCGTGATGCTGCTCTACCGGGCGCTGGCCACCGGGGTCATGGCCGTCGTCGCGCCGGTCACCGCCATCACCGCGGCGGTGGTGCCGATCGTCGCCGGACTGGTCGTGGCCGATTCCCCGGGCGGGGTGGCGCTCGGTGGCGCCGGGCTCGCGGTGGTGGCGATCGCGCTGGTCAGCCTCGGTGAGCCCGGTGGCGCCGGCCGCGTCTCCGGCCGGGTCGTCGGCACCGCGCTCGCCGCGGGCCTGCTCTTCGGCATCTTCTTCGCACTGCTCGGCCAGGCCGACTCCGGCGCCGGCATGTGGCCGGTGCTGGCGGTGCGGGTCAGCTCCATCGCGTTCGGCGTCGCGCTCGCCGCCCATACCGGCGTGCGCCTGCGGCCGGGGCGGCGGGTGCTCGGCTGGACCGCGGCGGCCGGCCTGCTCGACTCCGCGGCGAACGCGCTCTTTCTCGCCGCCGCCGGGCGCGGTCATCTCAGCGTGGTGGCGGCCATCGCGTCGCTCTACCCGGCGAGCACCGTCCTGCTCGCGCTCGCGGTGGACCGGGAACGGCTGCGTCCGGTGCAGTTGGCCGGGCTCGGGTTCGCCGCCGCCGCGCTCGTGCTGGCCAGCGTCTGAGCACTGTCGGTCGACGCCCCGAAGCCCGTACCCTCGGGGTCATGCGCGTCGCCGTCTGCCAGCTCAACGCCCGCGACGACCGGGCGGCGAACCTCGCCGCCGCCGAGGCCCTGCTGGTCAGGGCCGCGGCGGCCGGCGCCGACCTCGCGCTCCTGCCGGAGTACGTGGACTATCTCGGCCACGCCGACCGGATGCCGCCGCCCGAGCCGGTCGACGGCGAGGTGGGGCGGTTCTTCGCGGCGACCGCCCGGCGGCTCGGCCTCTGGGTGATCGCGGGTTCGTTCCACGAGGCCGGCCCGGACCCGGCGCACACCTGGAACACGTCGTTGGTCTTCGACCGGGAGGGCGCGCTCGCCGCCGCCTACCGCAAGATCCATCTGTACGACGTGGAGATCCCCGGCCGCGTCTCCTACCGGGAGTCGGCCACCGTCGCGCCGGGGGAGAAGCCCGTGGTGGTCGACGTGGAAGGTCTCCGCGTCGGCCTTTCGATCTGCTATGACCTGCGGTTTCCGGAGCTGTACCGGCAGCTCGCCGTCGACGGCGGCGCCGAGCTCCTGGTCGTGCCGGCCGCGTTCATGATGCACACCGGGCGGGATCACTGGGAGGTGCTGCTGCGGGCACGCGCGATCGAGAACCAGTGCTTCGTGGCAGCCGCCGGTCAGACCGGTGACCACGAGCCCGGCCGCACCTGTTTCGGGCGCAGCATGATGGTCGATCCCTGGGGGACGGTGGTGACTCAGGTCGCCGACGGTCCGGGCCTGGCGGTCGCGGAGATCGACCTGGACCGCCTGCGCACCATCCGCGCCGAGCTGCCCAGCCTCGCCAACCGCCGGCTCTGAGCGATCAGGCCTCCAGCAGCAGGCCCACCACGGCGAAGCCGGCGATCGCCAGCGCGGTGACCAGCAGCGCGGTCGTCATCCGGGACGGGCCGCGCCGGACGAGCCGGCGCATCGACAGCAGCAGCACGGCGAGCACGAAGGCCCCGATGACCAACTGCCAGAACGGCAGCAGGAGACCGAGCAGGGCCTCCTCGGCGAGGGCCGGGGGCCGGGACAGGTCAGCCATGACGACCACTCTGGCACGACGAGGGCCGGCGTGGACGTCTCCGAGCGGCCCTTTCCTCCTGGCTGCCGCCGCACCGGCCAATGACGATCATTGATTTGCCTTCCCGGGCCGCGCCGCGTAGCTTTCTCTCTGCACGCGGGAGGCCGGGCAAACCGGCCGAGAGCGGGCACCGGGCTGGTGGCGGTGACGCCGGGCCAGACCGAGGATTCGGGCGGTGCAGGAAGACTTCGGAGACACGGAGTTGCGAATGCGAAGCCGACCGGGTATAGTTCGGAAGCCGGCAGGGAGCCGGGCGGGTGGTTGCGAAAGCGACGCCGGCCGGTCCGCCGAAAACCACGAGAGCAGCGAACACCGGGAACGGTGTGCGTCAGCGTGGGTCGACTCGAACCAAGTTGATCACCTCGGATGCGAGGTTGACAGCGGAAGGCGAGCCGGGTAAGTTTGAGAGGTTGCCCCAAACGGGGGTCCTGCGGATGTGGGACTTCTGGTTGGTGTGTGGTTGTTCTTTGAGAACTCAACAGGGTGCTTGATAAGCCAGTGCCAATTGTTTTATACCCCGGACTGGTCAGGCTTTGGTCTGTCTGG